>JBIKKD010000065.1:0-7452 GCA_044360565.1 Kapaibacterium sp. (SeqCode) | reverse complement strand
CTGGTGAACCAACTCTTTGCAAGTCATTTGCAAGAAAAATGCCTTTCGGTGGATCGATGTTTTCATCAATCTTCGAAACCATCTCTTTGTTTCCGGATGTCAACAATCCAATGATTTCAAAGGGTTCACCTGTACGGAATCGTGTTGTAACGATATATGCACGGCTAAACAATTCATCTTGCCATTTTGTATAAAGACGATAGTACTTTTCGTATTCTCTATCATCATTATTCATATTACCACCGCCATTAGCTTTCAAATAGCCGGCTACATCAACTTCACCTTCATCAATGGCTTCCTGAACTTGATCTTTTTTCTTTGATCTATTGGCAGCAGCATTCATCTTGGGTTCTGGAACACCCAATATTGGATTAATTGCCGACACTGTACCATCATCCACTTGGAATAGGAACACATTTGAGTATCGATAACTCTTGAATTTTCCGAGGATTGATCGGATCTGTGCAGTTTGTTGCGCTTGCAACTGTACTGCAGTGATGACCATCATGATCAGTAAGGGAAGTACTGTCATAGGTCTAACAAATCTTGAACTCATTATCTGCTTTCTCCGGGATTACGTGGGGGATAGCATGAAAAAAATTAAAATACAATATTGAACTTGCAAGACTTCGTCGCTTCAGGAGATGTTTCTCCATTTGGCAACTGAGCAGCAGCCTTTGCAGTTATCTTAATGGATCCACCTGTACCTCTAGGAACAGGAATCTTACCATCAAGTTTATAGCTTTGTGTCCATTTGCCGGCTGATAGTTTAGGTTCACCAACAGGAACAACCTTATATCCTTTTACATTTTGTTCCTTCAATTCAAATTTTACACCTTTTATAGTTGGGGTGATATCTGGATATGATGGAGCCTTGATCTCAACATTGACAAAGAATATGGGCGATTTCGCATCAGTAATTCTTGATGCATCTCCACAAACAATGCGAGGACGCTTCGGACCAGGTTGTGTCTCAACAGCATTCGAACCGTCTGTTGGGAATATTTGAACCTGAATGGCTTGATCTTTTGGATCCTGCCATACAATTCTCACACTAACTTTGTCAGCATCGAGAGGTACATTATAACCATCATTAGAACCAACTTGCAAGCCAATCACTGGTGATTTCTTGGAAGTTCCTTCGATGATTGTTCTAAATTGGCTTCCCGGAATTGTGCTTCCTGAAGTAGGTACAGCAGTAAATTCAAGAGCATCACCCTTTGATAGGGATTTCACCAATCCTGTGATTTCTTCTTCATTTCGAACATCTTGTCCATCCTCAGTTTTGACTGTTGCCAATCCTGTTGAGAAAACTTTAAGGTTCAATTCTTCAACAACAGTTTTTCCTGCAGATGCAAGTGAAGCCGTCATTTTGTATTCACCGGGAGCAAGATCTCTGTTTACTTCTACTTTATAACGACCTGCTTTTCCATTTCCACTCGTTGGACCTACTTTGGTAATTGTCACACCTGAGTTTGATCCATTGAATTGAATGGATGGAGTTGCTTTATCATAAAGGTTAGCAACAAATGTTGCCACATATTTTCCTGCTTTGTCAAATGAGTAGATCTGACCATTGTCATCCCATGTGATGATGGGATCTTCTTGTTCGATCTCAGGTTGCTGAACAAAGATATCTATCTCGATACTACCTTTATTCTGATCGAATGTAGTATATCTACCGGGTGACAAAAGCTTTGCGATATATCCAAATAAGTCAATGCGACTTGAACTCTGACTGGATTTTTCACCATCACCGCTTTTCGCAACTTTTTCTTTTGCTTTTTCTAATCCATCATTGAATTTATCAACATCTAGTGTTCCATTGGCGAATGCATCCGCTGAAGGAATTCCGGTACCTGCCAATTGCTCAGCCAACTGGCGCTGAACACTTTTCAAATCTTTTACTTTCAATTGAACCGTACCAATATTCACCTTCTGATCATCCTTCAATGAATTGAATTTTTGATCAGCGGAAATACCCATGATACGATTAGTCTGAGAACTAAAACGAAGCTTATACCAACCTGGTTTGCTCGGTGGTTGGAAATTACATACAAATGCACGCTTCGTGAGTTTTTGATTATTTGATGTACGAAGTCTTTCAGTCTTTTCTACAGAGTAGCCAAATATGCGATTGACTCTTGCAGAATCCGGAGGTGCAAATTGGACGATGTCTCCGGTTTTGACAGTTGCTTCTGTATAAACAGGTTCTTTATAATCTTTCATCGAACTTGTATTCAATTCCAATTTACGAGTTGCCTGCAATTCCCAAGATTCAGGAGATGTGGCATTCGGCGGATTTGCAAGCTTCATCCCGGCTTGTGGCGATGACTGAACTTTCTTAAATTCAGAAGGGGCAGGCGATGGTGGAACATCAACCTCTTTGCTTGGATTAAAATAAACTTCATATTGAAGCTCCTGCACATTGGCAAGCTTCTTCAATGTTTCCATTTTCTCTTTCTTTTGCGCATCATCCATTCCTTCCATATTCAATGCTGAAGCAACATCTGTTACACCAACTTCGATATAATACGTACGGAATTTCTTGAAGAACTTCTGCTGTTCAGCTGGGAGTTTTTCAGATAGAACAATGGCATCCTGAGGTCTTGTATTAATCCCCTCGGTTCCTGCACCTGACTGCAATTGCGTCAAGATGCTTTCCACGATGCGCATGGATTCCTGCTGTTTCTTCATCAAATGCTCCTCAGCTTCATCGCGTTCCACGATGATAATGAGAAGTTCGAGAATAACTGCAAGATAGAGAACGAAATATACCTTGCCGGCGCCGCCTTTTGACATATCTTGACTCCGCTTGAAGACCTAAGACAGTAATGCAATGTGGATTGATGCAAAATTCGCAACGAATCCATGATTTTAGTAATTATCGACATCATAAGCCTTGCGATGGAATCGCAAGGCTTATCTATTTCATACTACGGATTAATCTGTGGCTTAGACGCGTGAACCAGACAGTAGTCTGAGCGTTAATGCCACGGATAAATCCGTGGTTTATACACTCGTGGTTCGGGCCGTGGCCTGAGCCCTACCGAGCCTGTCCTATGTACCACGGATGACCTGTGTACCACGGATGAATCCGTGGTTTGTATAGTCGTGGTCTGAGCCGTGGTCTGAGACTACCGAGCCCGACATATGTACCACGGATGAATCCGTGGTTTATATACTCGTGGTCTGGACGCTCATGTTTTTGCCCATGGATTAATCCATAGGTTATTAGTTTTTAGGCGCTACTTCTTTCTTAGTGTTGTCTGTAGTAGTCTTTGAGCAATTGTCGCCTTTGGCTTCTTTAGAGCTCATTTTCTTCTTGCAGCATGCCATACCGTCTTCTTTTGATGCTTCTTTTGCACATTCTGTTTTTGCTTTTGTTCCGCAATCTGCTGTCATCATTACAGGAGCAGCAATGAATGCGCTCAAAACAAATGCCATGATCATGTTTTTCGATTTCATGGTACACTCCATATCAGTATATGTGGATAATTTTTCCGAAAGAACAAACGGTTCTTCGTCACCGAAACGCAATATATTGATTAAGAACCCTATGGACAAAGAATTTTTCCAATGTTTAGGGTTTGTATTCCGCCCTGTATCTAGTTAGACAATGTTCAACCTAGATTCCTGACCATGTTTTCATAAAAAGTTATCAACATCTATTAATTCCATGATAGTACTCATTCTAGGAGATTTTCCACATAATTCCATAGTTTTGCATTGTATTAATGCTGTGAACAAGTTATCCACATCTATAAATTCCATGATATATCTAGACAATTCGGCAACTACTAAGATAGGTGAAGAAATTTTCGAGGCAATGTTGCCTTGGATGAAAGAAAATTTTGGCAATGCTTCATCAGCATATGGATTGGGAAGACAAGCAAGGGTGGCAGTCGAGGAAGCAAGAGAAGAAATTGCATCCTCAATCAATGCTCATCCGGCTGAAATCATCTTCACCAGCGGTGGAACGGAATCCAACAATGCAATACTCAAAAGTGCATGCATTGAATCAGGTTTGGTTGATTCCCTGCTCATCTCTTCAATAGAACATCATGCTGTAGAATATCCTGCGGAATGGCTTGCAAGCCAAGGGTTTAGTACCGCTATTGCTCCAGTGGATGGTTTAGGAAGAATACTTCCCGATTGGCAAAAACTCATGCCAAGCGCTCGATGTTTGGTCAGCTTTATGCATGCTAATAATGAAATTGGGACAATTCAAGATA
The DNA here is from genome assembly GCA_044360565.1 of Kapaibacterium sp. (SeqCode). Taxonomy (GTDB): domain Bacteria; phylum Bacteroidota; class Ignavibacteria; order Kapaibacteriales; family UBA961; genus UBA961. The sequence goes on along the minus strand of JBIKKD010000065.1, from coordinate 3,217 downwards.
TCGCTACAATGAAATCACTTCTTCCAGAAACCTCATATCTTCACACAGATACAGTGCAGAGTTATGGGAAGATTCCGATCAATATCGATAAAATTCATGTTGATTTTATGTCCATGTCTGCCCACAAAATCCATGGTCCGAAAGGCATTGGAGCCATGTTCATCCGTAAGGGCATTGACTTTAAATCGCATCAGCATGGCGGTGGACAAGAAAGAAATCGTCGGGCAGGTACAGAATCACCAGCTCTCATCGTGGGTTTTCAAATGGCTGCCAGAAAGGCGATGAAAGACATGGAAGCTCGTGACAAACATATGCGCGCTTTACAATCACATATGCGGTCTATGATCTCTCAGCATATCCCACAGGCAAGAATCAATACTCCCATGGATAATGCTATCACATTGCCAAGCATCCTTAATATCTCTTTCTCAACGATTTCTGATGGAGAATCCATTCTTCAATTGATGGATATGGCCGGTTTTGCTGTTTCAAATGGCTCGGCTTGCGTCTCAGGTAGTCAACAACCTTCGCATGTACTTCAAGCAATTGGACTTAGCGACAAAGAAGCAAAAGCAGCAGTTCGTTTTTCTTTTTGTAAAGACAATACAATCGAAGAAGTTGAAATGGCAGTGATGCAACTGAAAACTATCATTGATTCGATGTCTTGACGGACTTCTTGCCAACTTTGAGCCATTGTTTCATCTTTTCATATTTTTTCTCGCCAATCCCCTTCACATTCATGATGTCTTCAATATTCATAAATGTGTTCTCTTTTCTATATTCCAGAATCTTCTCTGCAGTGGAAGGTCCAATACCGGGTATATTCATCAAAGCGGATTTTGACGCAGTATTTAAATCAATGATTGCCGGTGATTTCGCTTCTTTCTTGGGGAATTGAACACCTATATCTTTATCCAATAATGATGGCATGGAGTCATGAATCATGCTGCCCGCCAGCACTGAATCAACTCTTGCATCTTCAGCTTTGAGAATGCTGTCAATGATGTGATTTGCCCTTTGAATTCCCTCTTGCGTCCTCAAACCAGTAAGTGAAATTGTACCCGTTCTACGCAAAATCATACCGGTTATTCCACCCGACAGAAAGATCAAGAGAATGATTACTTCCTGTTTTGTAAAACCAAATGCTGTTTGCAAGAACAAATGAAATTGTTCTTTTCTTGAGATCTTCTGCATGTATTTTCCCCTGAATCAACCATTCAATTTACCCTGAAAATGCTCCCTTCATTTTATCGAAAAACGCTGATTTCTTAACTGATTCTGAATGATCATCACCAAAATCTCTCACAGGATTGATATGATCAGACAGTGCAAGATCCTTCAACATCTTCTTCTCTTCTGAATTCAGCGAAGTTGGAACATGAACATTGACATGAACATGTTGATGTCCTCTTCCACTCGACTGCAAATGTTTGATGCCTTTTTCTCGAAGTGTGATCACAGTACCGGGTTGGGTACCTGCTTTGATGCTAATTTCTTCAAACCCATAGAGTGTTGGCACTTCAACTTTAGCTCCTAGAGCAGCTTCCGGATAGCTCACAACCAATTCAAAGAGGATATCATCTTGTTCGCGAATAAAATGCGAATGTTCTTTTTCTTCAATCATGATCAATACATCACCCGCATCTCCGCCTCTTCTGCCGGCATTGCCTCTACCACGCAAAGGGATATAATTACCTTCACTTACGCCTGCGGGAACATCAACAGTCTCAGTGCTTTCACCTGCAATTCTACCTTCTCCATTGCAAGTATTGCATAAATCCTTGATGATTTTACCTGAACCCGAGCAATTTGCACAAGGAGCGATATTCACGAATTGACCAAACATCGAGCGTGAGATTTGTCTAACCTCACCCGCACCATTACATGCTGAACAAGTCGTATATCCTGAACCACCTTTGGCGCCAGTTCCTGAACAGGTTTCACAAGTGCAGAATTTCTTGATTTTCAATGTTTTTGAAACACCTTTTGCAATTTCTTCTAGTGTCAATTGCATGCGAACGCGCATGTCTTGTCCGGGTTGCCCCATCGAAGGAGATCTTCTTTGTTGTCCCCCACCGAAAAATTCATCGAAGATTGAACCCCCGGCTGCACCACCAAAGAATTGATTGAATACACTGAACACATCATTCATGTTTTGTGATGAGTGGAAGTCTTGTCCACTCTTCATCCCATCATGACCAAATCGATCATATCGAGCGCGTTTATTGTCATCGCTCAATACCTCAAATGCCTCGGTGGCTTCTTTGAATTTATCTTCGGCTTCTTTATTGTCCGGATTACGATCAGGATGATATTGAAGTGCAAGTTTGCGATATGCCGATTTGATTTCATCAGCACCTGCTTGTTTGCTTATGCCAAGCACTTCATAATAATCTCTTTTGCTCATATTGGTCTTCTGTATGATTATTCGGGATTACCCGCTGATGTGACAACTTTCGTGTGGCGGATCACTTTTTCACGCAATTTATATCCGCGCTGTATCTCCTGAAGAACATGTCCTTCAGGTGCATCATTGGAAGGCATATGTGCCAAAGCTTCGTGCATTTCAACATTAAATGGTTCGCCAGGAGCTGTTTCAATCGGAAATACACCGGCATCTTCAAAAATCTTGATTGCTTTGGTGTAAATCATTTCAACGCCTTTCAAAAAGCCCGCAGGATCCGAAGATTTTTTGGCCGCTTCCAATGCGGTATGCAAATCATCGACAACAGGAAGCATTTTTATGATCAGATGCTCATTGGCAAATTCAATCAAATCCTGCTTTTCCTTCATTGTTCTTCTGCGATAATTCTCGAATTCCGCAGATTTTCTCAGCAATTGATCCCGAAAATCATCTCTTTCTTGCTCCACTCTTTCGATATCACTCAATTCATCACCTGAATATTCCATGGATTCCTCATTGATGGATTGATCATGCATTTCTTCATTATGATCTTGACTCATTCTTTTATACCTCTTGATTAACTCTCTTTTGGCTTTTTTTCGACAAATTTACGCTTATTTATGTCTAAAAACAGGCCGAATTGACGATAATTTTCATCATTCATTTTATTTCGGTAGGATTTTCCGAGATTTCATTTGGATATTGGACTTTCATTGTCGAATTTTAAGTAAATTTGCCATAGACAATAATGTATCAGGCAAATGCCATAATGGGCTCATGAAAGGATTGAATGAAGAAAGAAATTTTAATATC
>JBIKKD010000064.1:0-7487 GCA_044360565.1 Kapaibacterium sp. (SeqCode) | reverse complement strand
CATCCAACCAATCGGACCAATCCATGAAACCGTGAAGTCGGCGTGCGATTTCAGAGAATCCCTGCAAATAATCATGAGTGATTTTTTCTTCTGCGATTCTTCTGGATTCAAGGAATTTCTTGCATGCGGCAAGAATTTGTGCCGGATTTACAGGTTTGGTGAGATAATCATCGATCTTTCCGCCGATTGCCTGCTCCATCAATGATTCGGCTTCATTTTTTGTGACCATCACGACAGGCATGGAAGGATCTATATCCTTGAGTACGGATAATGTTTCCAGTCCGGACATTCCAACCATTGATTCATCAAGAAAAACCAAATCATAGGAGGTATTGGAGGCAAGTTCAATGGCGTCTTCACCATTGGTGGCGGTTTCTACATCATAACCGCGTTGATTGAGAAGTATGATATGCGGCTTGAGAAGCTCAATCTCATCATCAATCCAAAGTATGCGCTTTTTTGATTGTTCCATTGTCTAATACTCCATTGTTCCTTGATACATGCATGAATCATTGCAATATGATTTCAGTATCGATTTGTGTGATAATGAATTGTCTCGCAATAAAAATGGTCTCAAGGAGTATGGCGGCCTCAGATTACTGGAAAAAGATGTGTGCAAATATCGGATTATGAAAGGCAATCCCCAAATAAAGTCGGAAGTTGGGAGAGTTAGACCTTTAAGCAAAATTATTATTGTAAAAAGTTCTTTGCCAGATTTCTTGCCTCGCGATCCGCTTCATCAATTTGATGAATGTCAGGATTGTTAATGATGGGCATCTGACCCAATACTTTTTCGATGATTTGGGGTATTTGTAGAAATCTTGCCTTGTTTTCCAAAAAGTATTGAACTGCAATTTCATTCGCGGCATTCAGAATCGCAGGAGCGGTGCCTCCCGTTTTCATGGCATCATATGCCAATTGGAGACATGGAAAACGCTCTGTATCGGGTTTGAAGAAGGATAAATTTCCTGCTGTGAGCAAATCCAATTTGGGTAAATCTGCATGTCTTCTTTCCGGATGAAACAATGCATAGATGATTGGTACGCGCATATCAGGCGTGCCAAGTTGCGCTTTGATGGATGCATCACCGAATTGCACGAGTGAATGTATGATGCTTTGTGGATGAATCACCACCTCGATTTGTTCGGGCGTGAGATCGAAGAGCCAGCGAGCTTCAATGACCTCGAAGCCTTTATTCATGAGCGTTGCGGAATCAATCGTGATTTTTTGACCCATCACCCAATTCGGATGCTTGAGGGCTTGTTCTCTTGTGATTGAAGAAAATGCATCTTTCTCGAATTCACGAAATGGACCACCCGATGCTGTCAATATGATTTTGTCGATCATTGATCGTTCTTCGCCTGCCATACATTGCAGAATGGCACTGTGTTCACTGTCAACAGCGAGTATCGGCACCTGCTTTTCTTTTGCGGATTTCATCACTATTGAGCCGGCACTTACAAGTGTCTCTTTATTCGCAAGTGCTATTGTTGCACCTTGTTCGATTGCGGCTAATGTTGGGGCTACTCCGCTGAAACCAACCAATGCTTGCATGACGATGTCATTGTCCGGATGACTCGCCGCGGCAATCACACCTTCTTCGCCACATAGGATTTCGCCTTTGAATGAAGTTGTGTTCTTGAATTCTTTCCATGCATCTTCATTGCTTATTGCAACTGCTTTGGGATTGAATTCACGGATTTGATCTTCCAATTCTTTGATGCGAGTATTTGCTGTGAGAACATTGATGGAAAAATCATCTTTGAATTGTCTGACGATGTCTAATGTCTGAGTCCCAATGGAACCGGTTGAGCCGAGTATTGTGAGAGTTCTCAAGTTTTTCCTCAATTAAATGGTAGCCATTGGAATCGCACTGCTGGTACGATTGCCGGTGCGGTGAACATTGCCAATCCTGCATCCATCGAATAACGATCATTATTCAAGCGCAGTCCGATGAATCCTGCTGAATTTCTGGGACGCATGATGTCTGCACACCAAAGTTCTGCCAATACGCGAGTATCATGTCTGGAAAACAAGCGAATGTCAAAACCCAATCCGAAACCCAATGCACCATCATTGAAATTGATGATGCCTGAACCCCATCTGCCTGCATTTGCTTCATAAACATTTTCAGAACCTGTCTTGAAAAAAAGAGCGGTGGTCAATATTGTTCTCGGCATGTGAAAAGACCCAATCATATAGGCATGTTGGATCAGATTCGCACTATTTGCATAGATGAGTGAATAACCGCCGGCGAGACTATAATATCCGGGAATGTTTTCTTGCTCTTCATCGTAAAAAGTGTACTTCACATTCACATGCTTTCCTTGCTCATCGAATGATAAGCCGGGGATGAATGTCATGCCACCATTTACGGAAATATCTTCATAGCCAAAGCCTGCCTGAACAAATGCCAATTGCGTGATTGATACATAGGAATCCAATCCAATGGGATCTGCTGTTGGCATGAAATACAATGATGATTGCTGTCTATATGCACTACGAATTGTTTGAATATGCGCAATTTCATCTGAATAGAGAGTGATGTCTCCAATCATTGCCTTTACGATGATGGATTCAATGATCGTGGAATCTTCTCTGATTGTATTCTCACCCTTTTCTTTGTACTGACCTGTAAGAATATCTCCATTAGCCAATCTGAATCTGTATGAAAGATCTTTCTTCAGTTTGATGGAAGTGAATGGTTCATTTGTAAATATGTCTTCATCGGCATGCAATGTGATTGCAAAGCATAATATCATCATGAGAAATGATGCGATGAATTTCATCCTAATACTCCGGATGAACCACGAGAATGTGAATATGCAAGTTGACCACATGCGGCATCAATGTCGAGTCCGCTCGATGAGCGAATCATCACCGTGACATCTGCTTCACGCAATGCTTTGATGAATGCATGAAATGTGGATTCTGGAGCAGGTTTGAGTGATGCGGAAATTCCTTCGGGTGCAGTGAATTCAATCGTGTGAAAAGGAATGACATTCACTTTTGAAGGAAATCTTCTCGTGATTTTTGCAAGACGCATCACATCTTCCATGCTATCATTGAAGCCATCGAATAAGATATATTCAAATGTGATCGGCTTCCTGGTTTTTTGATAGTAATACTCAAGAGCATCGCCGAGTTCTTTGAGTGAATATTTATTCGCGATTGGCATGATTGCTTCTCTTTGACCCTGCGTTGTTCCATGTAATGACAATGCCAATTTCATTTGCTTTGCCTCATCAGCCATGCGAACTATGCCGGGTACAATACCTGCTGTAGAAAGTGTGATATGCTTTGCAGTGATGAGTCCGATTTCGGGATTGGTGAGAATGTCGACGGCTTTCATGACATTATCATAATTCAACATTGGTTCACCCATTCCCATGAAAACGATATTGGTGATATCAGTTCCACAAATTTCTCTGGCTTTCATGTATTGATCTACAATCTCGGCGGGTGCAAGATTGCGCTTCAATTTGAGTGTTGCGGTGGCACAAAATGCACAACCCAAAGCACAACCAACCTGCGTAGAAATACAAAGTGTACGGCGTTTTGGCATTCCTTCTTCATTGACCATTTCACTCGGAATCATCACGGTTTCTACTGCTGTTTCATCGAGCAGTGAGAAGAGCATTTTCTGTGTTCCATCTTGCGAAACATGTACATCCTTCACGGTCAAAGAATGATGGTCTTCTCCGAATTTTTCTTTGAGTGTATTTCTGATATCTTTCGGTAATGTTGAGATGGCATCGAAAGAAAATGATGATTCATGATTCCTGGCATAGAGCGCATGAAAAACCTGTTTCCCTCGATATGCGGGAAATCCCATGTTTTTCATGATGCCAGTCAAATCCTCGGAAGAAAAATTTCCGATGCATGACATGGCTGGATGTGAATCATTGAGTTGTTTCATATTGCAGATGGTATAGAAACAAAACCGGCGAGAGGGAAAACCTCACGCCGGTGGAATGCAATTCAAGAAAGTATTAATTTCTTGGAGTTTCAACGAAAATTTGAACGGTTCTTGAGAGAACTCGACCGGTTGCATTTTCATTGGTGAAAATTTCAACATCTTCTCCGCGACCAAAAACCTCATATCTATTGTCAGGTGAAATGGATTCAAGAATTGTTCGTACCGCATTTGCCCTGTTTAATGCAAGACTGCGATTATAGTCGGGAGCACCGATTCGATCTGTATATCCATAGATTTTGACGGTGGAATTACCTTTGATGACCGGACCAACCTTCTTCTTGAGAATTTCCGCATTTTCACCGGAGATCTCTGATTTGTCGAAATCAAATAGGATCAATGAAAACTTTGTAACTGTCAAGTCTTTGCTTTGTTCGACGGAAGGCATGACGCTTGACATATAATCAATCGGAATGGAGCCTGTTACATTTGAGACTTTTCCATCATTCTTTGTCATTGACAATGTATAATCAATCGGTACTTGAGCGCTGGAAAGATCATTCGGACGAATCACCCAACGCTGAGGAGTGGGAGTGCCCACACCAACCAATTCTCTCAAGGAACGATCTGCTTGTGTGATATTCAATGTCCAGGAATTCACTGATGAACTATCAAGATTCTTTGGTCTGAATTCAAGTAATTCAGGTTTTGTCCAACGAGTTTCATCTCCACGAATGGCAATGGGTTCAAGAATATCTGCATGGGAAGATCTCATTGTCACTCTTCTATTCTCACTCATTCCGTCTTTTTGATTTATAGCAGTTGGAATATCGGGTAATACTCTTGAGCTTGTTTCAATGCGACTTTCATTTATACTATAATTTTTTGTCAGATAGTCTTTCACATGTTGCGCGCGACGCATTGCCAATCCTTTATTTTTGGATTCTGACTTTCCGTCGATTGAGCCAACAAGACTGAGAGTTGCTTCAGCATTATTCAACATGCGAAGACCTACGATATCCATTGTACGCTTATTGATTTCAATCGCATCTTGAGGCAATGTTTCAAGTGAAAATTCACCACGAGCATCACCACGACTTGAGAATTGTAAAGCAGGATCGGGTTTGTCGCTGTTTTGACCAAAGAAAATAAATGGTATGAATGGATACATTTCAGAATATTGAATGTCCTCGACTTTCAAACCATTTTCCAATACGCGATAATCTCCACCATCATTGTAATAGCCAACTTCCATGATTGTATTTTCAGTTGGAATAGGAGCTTTTGGCTTTGAAGCTTTTGCAGGTCCAAGTGTGATTGAAACTCCGATGCGAAGTTGATCGATTGTCCAAGGACTGAGTTGGGAACTGAAATTACCAATTGCTTTGCGATAAGTGATTTCAGGTGTGATTGTATAACTCCATGCCTTCATCGGAATTCCTGCTCCGATGAATACAGCTAAACGATCATTTGTTCCGGGAATGGAAGAATATGTGGTTGAAGAGTCAGCGCCTCCAAAGTTCTCGGAATATTCACTTGTCAAGCGACTACCATATTCAAACCCTGCAATGAGATATCCTGGGCTATCACTAAATAGTCCATTGATTTTCACACCGGGAGAAAACTCCAGCATGGTGATTGAACTTGTCAAAGTATTTTGAGTATTATTTCCCAAGTCCTCAACCAAATCAGCACCCATGCCGTGAATTCCAAGTCGGCCTGTCAAACGGAACATGTCGCTGAGATCATAGTCCGCAAATCCACCAAAATGAAAGCCCATAGAAGAGGCTGAATTCTTGTAGGTTCCATTTGCATCGGTTTTGAAATCAGGTGAATGAAAATTATAATTCAAACCACCATAAACTCCGAATTCAAAGGACCTTGTCAATGATTTTGGATTCTGTGCATGAATGTTTACTGAAGCAAACAAAACAAGGAGAGTCAAATAAAGTGATCTCATGAAATTTCTTTTTCCTAAAATGCGAGATATGAGGTTTATAAACGATTGCCCGCCTATTTTTCTTGTACAAAAATGGTGAATTGTCATGAATTCTCTAACGATTGTCTGTATAAGTAGTTCCACATGTTAGATGTATACACAAAAGCCCTTCTGATTTTCTCAAAAGGGCCTCTGTGATTTGGGAGGGGAAAAGGAGCATAACTCCTTTCTTTCTGTAATCGGATCAATGTGCTCCGACCGCTTTGATGTCTTTGCCAAGACGCTGTAAATAAGCAATCAAAGCAATGATTTCTTTGTTTGCATCAACAGGCATGGTCTTGTTTTCAGGTAGATCTTTGGCTATTTCTTCGGCTTGTGCTCTCGCTTCTTTTTCAGCTATTTGCTCCATGCCTTCAGGATATGGGACGCCAAGTTTTCTCATGGTGATGATTTTGCCTTCCAATTCATGATACTTTGTATTGTCCGTAAACAACCATGGATAAGCCGGCATTATTGTACCGGGAGAGATTGTTTGGGGCTCCATCATATGCATATAATGCCATGCATGAGGGTATTTGCCGCCAACTCTGTGTAGGTCCGGTCCTGTTCTTTTTGAACCCCAAAGGAATGGATGATCATATACAAATTCACCGGCTTTTGAATATTCTCCATATCTCTCAGTTTCTGAGCGGAATGGTCGAATCATTTGGGAATGACAGCCTACGCATCCTTCTCGGATATAGATGTCACGACCCTGTAGCTCAAGCGGTGTATATGGTTTTACGGATGCAATTGTTGGAATATTGGATTGAATGATTGCCGTAGGAACATATTCGATGATTCCGCCGATCAAAACCACAATGAGTGATAATACCGCAAAACGCAATGGTTTGGCTTCCAATACTCTATGCCAATGCTTATGTGTCGTGGAAACAGACTCAGCCAAAGGTGCGGCCTTCACATGCTCATCAGCAAGCAATGAACCGGATTTTGCGGTTTTATAGAGATTATACACTGCAATACATGCACCGATGATATACAATGTGCCACCGACGGCTCTGATCATGTACATCGGAATCAATTGTGTGACTGTCTCAAGGAAATTCGCATATCGCAATGTGCCATCTGGAAGGAATTCTTTCCACATGAGCGATTGCATGATTCCGCCGATATACATCGGTATTGCATAAAATAAAATGCCGAGTGTCGCCGCCCAGAAATGGATATTGGCCAATTTCAAAGAATAGAGTTTTGTGCGATAAATTCTTGGAATTATATAGTACAACATGCCATATGCCAAACCGCCATTCCAAGCAAGCGCTCCAAGATGAACATGACCGATGATATAATCTGTATAATGAGCAATTGCATTCACATTTTTCAATGACATCATGGGTCCTTCAAATGTGCTCATGCCATATGCCGTCACGCCAACTACCATGAATTTCAATACGGGGTCTTCCCGCACTTTGTCCCAAGCTCCTCGTAGAGTCAATAATCCATTCACCATTCCTCCCCAAGAAGGTGCAATGAGCATTATTGAAAACACGGTGCCTAGAGATTGCGCCCAATCCGGAAGTGCTGTGTATAAGAGGTGATGCGGACCGGCCCAGATATAGAGAAAAATCAATG
>JBIKKD010000300.1:0-7500 GCA_044360565.1 Kapaibacterium sp. (SeqCode) | reverse complement strand
ACAAAATGAGGATCATTGGGATAAAAATCCTTTTGACAGGCAATAAATCGTTTAATGTCTGCTTTAGCTTCAATTGGCCTGATTTTGACTGAACTCATGTCGATACCGAAGAAAATATGGAAAGATCATGTTCAAAATAGTGGAATTCAATGAGATAATCGCGGATGACAATCACAAGTGACCGAAACTTGATAATTTTGCATGTCATTAGAACAAGGTAGTTGCAATGCTTCTCATCATTCCATCAATTGATATTCATCATGGTTCATGCAGGCGCTGCATTGAAGGTGCTCCGGGAACGGAATCTTTATATGCGGAATACTCGAATCATCCTGAACGATTGGTCAAGCTTTGGCGAAGAGAAAATGCCAAATCTCTTCACATCACTGATTTTGATGCAATGTTTGAGCATAATCCTCATGCAAATACCGATTTGATACTTTCGATGTTGCAATCAACCGATATTCCAATTCAGTTATTATCATCTCTACCAGATGCTGAGTTATGTTCATTCTGGCTTGAAAACGGAATGTATAGAGTAATTATAAATGAAGTGATGTTGACAGACCCGGAAGGAGTGAAGGCGCTTATTAAGCAATATACTCCTAGTAGAGTGGTTGCGGCAATTCGTGTTTCTTCTGAAAGGGTGACTATGCCCGATATCGAATGTGTATTGGATGTGCATGAGACCATTGATCTTGCTCGATCATTGGGAATGAATAGAATCATGTATGCGGATACTTCATGGGAAGGAACATTGCAAGGTCCAGATTTGGAATGCTTGAAAGAGATTGCTGATTATTCCTCAATGCGCATCACGGTGGGTGGTGGTATTGGGGGTCCGGAACAGTTATGGGCTTTGCAAGAATTGAAGTCAATCGGCATAGATTCAGTTGTGATTGGAAGAGCATTATATGAAAACAAATTTCCATGTCAAGGCATGTGGAGATCGATAGAAGCAAAACTTGAGCCTGATATTTCATAGGATTGAACATGTATAAAAGTCGTATTTCATTATTGATTACTTGTTTTTTTGTCATTTTTCTTGGTTTGAATCTCCATGCTCAAAATGGTAATGAGCTTGCAATCAATTCAGGTAAAAAAACTGATAGCATAAAACCGACAATCATGATTGCAGAAGTGACGCTTGGTAAAGAAATGCCTTTACAATTGATTGCAAAATCAGATGCAGCGCTTGCCATTGCTTTGGGTGCGACTGATCGCTTCCGCTATATTCCATTTGCTGTTCGAGATTCTGTTGCAACGATCTTCAAGAGTATGAATGCAGAGCCAACAGCATTCAATGTAGGTCAGGAAATAAAAGCAGAAGCATTGTTATTTCTTCGGATTGATCAACTTGGGAACTTGCTTCGAGTTGAAATAAAGGCAATGGCAGGAAACCAGTATACACAAAGTGTTACAGGTATAGGTCTTGGACTTTTGAGATATAGAGACACTAGTAATGTCATAGTCTATGAGCCAACTTTGATTGAAGCGATGCAAAGAGCGATGTGTACAATCACGGGAGATTCCAATCTCTATGCGCATGTTGAGGATAGTTCATATATGGTGTATCCAGCTGAACCACTCACATTTTTGAGTATGGAATTGGATAATAAAAAGCAGAAATCCTTATGGGCGATATTTCAGAATAATGAAGTCAATTCTTATTATGGATTACAAGTCTTATTCGAGGCGGCATCAACTCTCAAGCATGTGATTCCGGTCGATTTGGATACGAGAGATTCCGTCTATGCTTTGAAGCAGATTTATGGTGTTGAAAATCATATTCCACCCACGCAAACAGAATTAAAAATGCTTTATGATGTCGGATTGAATTATGGGATTACGGGTCTTGTTGAAAAGACTCAAGATGGCGCAGAACTTACATTGACATTACAAGAAATTACCTCGACAGGGACTTTAAAAAGAGTAAAATCTTTAACAGCAGGTATCTCCGAAGATTCTCTGGAAGGATTCAAAAAAACGGCGACCAAATTGCTTCGAAGGTTATTGCGATGAGTGAAATATTTGCAATTGATCCGAGACGGATTCATGAAATCAAAGATAGTGGCTATGTTCAGTTTTCCGGTGATTTTACTTGCAAGGAAGGAGCAGAGTGCATTGTATATTGGATGTCGCGAGATCAACGCATCCATGACAATTGGGCATTGATTGCTTGCATGAATCAATCGATCAAACGAAGGCTTCCAATTCGAATTCTTTTCACATTGGTTCCTGAATTTCTTGATGCAACATTGAGACAATATCATTTCATGTTGCATGGTTTGGAGGAAGTTCAAAAGCAAGCGATTGAACTAGGTATTCCATTTGATTTGATTGTAGATAAAGACCCGGGAAAGTCAGTCATTGCTTTTGCAGAAAAGCATAAAGCAGGGATTGTAATCACAGATTTTGATCCTCTAAAAATCAAACTGCAATGGAAGCAAACTGCGAGCATCGGCTTGCAATGTCCTTTCTATGAAGTGGATGCACATAATTTGATACCTGCTCGATTCATTTCTCAGAAAACAGAATTTGCAGCATATACTTTACGACCAAAAGTCCATAGATTATTGGATCAATTTCTGGTTCCCTTCCCTGATGTAGAATTGTTCAAGCAAGTAAGCACTCATTTGGATTGTAATTATTCTGTAGAAGACATATTAAAAAGTGTAAGTGTAAGAAGAGATATTCAACCTGTGAGTACTTTTTTACCGGGACCCAGTTCTGCCATGAATGCTTTGCGATCATTTATTGAAGATAAGTTAGAAGCTTATGGCGAGAAAAGAAATGATCCCAATCTCGGCAATGTATCTGATATGTCACCTTGGTTACATTTCGGGAATATTTCCTCACAGACAATAGCATTAAGGATCAAAGCACAGGAAAGCAATAAGGAATCAATTGATTCATATTTGGAAGAATTGATCGTTCGCAAAGAGCTTGCAGACAATTATTGTTTATACACTAGTGATTATGATAACTTCAATGGGTTTCATAATTGGGCTCAGACTTCACTCAATGCCCATCGTTCTGATATCCGCGAGTATACATATGATCAAAGGCAATTTGAAGAGGCTGAGACGCATGATCCTTTATGGAATGCGGCACAGATTGAAATGATGAATACGGGAAAAATGCATGGTTATATGCGGATGTATTGGGCAAAGAAGATTCTTGAATGGACTCAAACTCCTGAGGAAGCACAATCGATAGCCATTTATTTGAATGACACATATGAATTGGATGGTCGGGATGCCAATGGATATACCGGTATTGCATGGAGCATTGGTGGCGTTCATGACAGAGCTTGGTTTGAAAGGCCGATTTTTGGAAAAATCCGCTATATGAATGCCAATGGTTGTAAATCCAAATTTGATGTCAAACGCTATATTGCCAAGCACTCAGCAAATCTAGGTGGCACTACTTTATTCTAAATTCAGAAATTCTCTTTGCAAAGGAAGATAATACTCGTAAATTTGTAACTCTTGACCTAAAATATAGGTCATATACGGCGGGTGTAGCTCAGTGGTAGAGCAGCGGTTTGTGGTTCCGCTGGCCGCGGGTTCAATCCCCGTCACTCGCCCCCAAGCTCGACAGACAACTGTCGGGCTTTTTTTATGCCTGTAAAGAAAATTGGGCCGATACCCCTGATTCGGCCCAATGCAGCATGAAGTATTAAATGGCGGGAATACTTACATGTATGAGATTATTGAATGATTGCGATATTGAATGGAATTGGAGCCGGATTGATACTGCTTCCTGTTGCATTCAAGAAGGCGATTCGAACGGTATTTGATTGAATGATTCGTACTGAAGCAATGCTGATTCCTGCAACCAAGTCTTCTGTTGGAGATACATGTACTACTCCACCTACATTAGTTCCACTCACGGTCACATCACAGTATCCTATTCCACCATTTGGATTGAGTGTTGGGCAATCAACTGATATAGATTGCTGAGTTATGAGTGAATTCCCCCATGACATCTGGCCACTTGCATTTACTCTGAGCAATTGATGCTCGTTTTGTGGAGAGCTTAAAGGCAATGTATAAGTGATATTATGTTGTTGAATACCTGCTTTGAACATGGTATGATTGTTTTGACCCGGATATGTGCCGCTTCCGGTTCCTGGTTCAAAAAAGTATAATCCATGAGCTATTCCATCATTTGAAGCTAGCCAAATATCCATATTTCCGAGTACAATCGTATTTGGGGAATTAATTGTCATATTCCGATTTCCAATTGTATTGTTTCCCAATGTAGCAATGGTATTTTCTGCATTACTTGATAGTGTAATTCCTGATCCACCGAGTATTATCGAATTGGATGTTGATATGGAATTATGTTGTCCACCTATTATTACATTTCTGGAGCCAGAGATATTGGAATTATATGTACCCAAAGCGATTCCATTTGAACCGGGTATATAGTTGAAGTTTCCTCCAATTACTGCAGAGTATTGACCACCTGAATAGTTATTAGCACCTCCCAATGCCAAAGTACTCACATTGCTTGCGACATTATTAATACCGAATGCTGTTGAATTCGCACCAATTGCAGAATTTCCATAGCCTGCTCCAGAAAGTGAGTATTGACCTGTTGCTTGATTATTGTAACCTCCTAAGACAATTGAGCCAAGTCCCTCGGCATTATTATATTCTCCACTCAGTACTCCTGAATTATTTCCGGATGCCACATTATTACTACCAGCCATGATTGTTGAATTATTTCCGGATGCAACATGAAAGGTCTCTGTTCTTGATAATTGAAGATCCACAGACTTATTCCCTCTTTTTGCTCCACCTACTACTGTATTGTCAGGATTATTTCCAAGAAAAGACCCTATGCCTTTTGGACTTAATACGATATCAATATTTTCCTCCACTCCTTTTGGTGTAAAGATATGTGATGGTATTGTTGAATTAGGAAATTGATTAGATCTACTTTCTCTAAAAAAGAGTAAAGAATCTCTTATGTATGGTATAAATGTCCATTGACTTCCATTCCAAATCATCGTATTTCCTTGACTTGCTCCTATTCCGGAAAGTTTTGTCAATGTCACCGAACCATCAGCCAATTTTGAAGTTGTTATCTTGTTTGTAGCTATGCTTGGATTTGGATATGTACCACTCAAATCACCGCCTGCATTACCACTCGGCGGGAGCGTTGTCGGAATCACTCCACTCGCAATTTTGGAAGCTGTAATGGCTCCAATTCCTATCATAGGATTTGGATATAGTCCAATGAGATCTCCACTTGCCATACCACTCGGTGGGAGCGTTGTTGGAATCACGCCGCTCGCAAGTTTCACGGATGTAATTGAACCGTCTTTCAGTTGACTCGTACCAATCACATTATTCGCGATTGTTGGATTCGGATATGTACCACTTAAATCTCCACCTGCAGAACCGTTCGGAGGAAGTGATGTTGGAATTACACCACTCGCGAGTTTAGCTGAAGTAATAACTCCATCTGCGATTGTCGGATTCGGATATGTACCACTCAAATCTCCGCCCGCATTCCCACTCGGTGGAAGCGTTGTGGGAATCACGCCGCTCGCGAGTTTCACAGATATAATTGAACTGTCTTTCAGTTGACTCGTACCAATCACATTATTTGCGATTGTCGGATTCGGATATGTACCACTCAGATCACCACCCGCAGAGCCGCTTGGAGGAAGTGATGTGGGAATCACACCGCTCGCGAGTTTCACGGATGTAATTGAACTGTCTTTCAGTTGACTCGTACCAATAACATTATTCGCGATTGTCGGATTTGGATATGTACCACTCAGATCACCACCCGCAGAACCGCTCGGAGGAAGTGATGTTGGAATAACACCACTCGTAATTTTGGAAGCTGTAATTACTCCATCCGCAATGATTGGATTCGGATATGTACCACTCAGATCACCACCCGCAGAGCCGCTTGGAGGAAGTGATGTGGGAATCACACCGCTCGCGAGTTTCACGGATGTAATTGAACTGTCTTTCAGTTGACTCGTACCAATAACATTATTCGCGATTGTCGGATTTGGATATGTACCACTCAGATCACCGCCTGCAGAACCGCTTGGAGGAAGTGTTGTTGGAATCACGCCGTTCGCAAGTTTCACGGATGTAATTGAACCGTCTTTCAGTTGACTCGTACCAATCACATTATTCGCGATTGTCGGATCTGGATAATTCCCACTCAGATCACCACCCGCAGAACCGCTCGGAGGGAGCGTTGCCGGAATAACACCACTTGCGATTTTACTCGAAGTAATAACTCCATCTGCGATAGTTGGATTTGGATATGTACCACTCAAGTCACCACCTGCATTCCCACTCGGAGGAAGTGATGTGGGAATTACTCCACTCGCGATTTTTGAAGATGTAATAACTCCATCCGCAATACTTGGATTCGGATATGTACCACTCAAATCTCCGCCTGCAGAGCCACTCGGAGGAAGTGATGTGGGAATCACGCCGCTCGCGAGTTTCACGGATGTAATTGAACTGTCTTTCATTTGACTCGTACCAATCACATTATTCGCGATTGTCGGATTTGGATAAGTACCACTCAAATCTCCACCCGCAGAACCAGTCGGTGGAAGTGTTGATGGAATCACACCACTCGCGATTTTCACGGATGTAATCGAGCTGTCTTTTACATGACTTGTGTTGATTGCTGAAGTAGCAATCTTTGAACTTGTTATAGCTGATGATGATATTTTTGGTCCTGTTATCGAACCACTAGAAATGCTAGGATTTGGATATGTACCACTCAAGTCTCCACCCGCAGAACCACTCGGCGGAAGTGTTGATGGAATCACGCCGCTCGCGAGTTTCACGGATGTAATTGAACTGTCTTTCAGTTGACTCGTACCAATCACATTATTCGCGATTGTCGGATTCGGATATGTACCACTTAAATCTCCACCCGCAGAGCCAATCGGAGGAAGGGTTGTTGGAATCACACCGCTCGCGAGTTTCACAGATGTAATTGAACTGTCTTTCAGTTGACTCGTACCAACCACATTATTCGCTATTGTTGGATTCGGATATGTACCACTTAAATCACCGCCTGCAGAACCAATCGGAGGAAGTGTTGTTGGAATCACACCACTTGCGATTTTACTCGAAGTAATAACTCCATCTGCGATAGTTGGATTTGGATATGTACCACTCAAGTCACCACCTGCATTCCCACTCGGAGGAAGTGATGTGGGAATTACGCCGCTGGCGAGTTTCACGGATGTAATCGAACCGTCTTTCAGTTGACTCGTACCAATCACATTATTCGCGATTGTCGGATCTGGATAATTCCCACTCAGATCACCACCCGCAGAACCGCTCGGAGGGAGCGTTGTGGGAAGCACGCCGCTCGCGAGTTTCACGGATGTAATCGAACTGTCTTTCAGTTGACTCGTACCAATCACATTATTCGTGATTACAGGATTTGGATAAGTACCACTCAAATCTCCACCCGCAGAACCACTTGGCGGGAGTG
>JBIKKD010000063.1:0-7563 GCA_044360565.1 Kapaibacterium sp. (SeqCode) | reverse complement strand
ATGATTGGTCCGAATTGCCCCGGAATCATTACTCCGGATGAATGTAAATTGGGAATCATGCCCGGTTTCATTCATAAAAAAGGAACGGTTGGCGTTGTATCAAGAAGTGGTACTCTGACCTATGAAGCAGTGAAGCAATTGACCGATGTTGGTCTCGGACAAACAACATGTATCGGTATCGGTGGTGATCCGATCATTGGAACTAGATTCATCGATGCAATCAAGTTGTTCAATGAAGATCCTGAAACAGAAGCCATCATCATGATCGGTGAAATCGGTGGAACAGCCGAAGAAGAAGCCGCTGAATATATTGCTAAAAATGTGAAGAAGCCGGTCATTGGTTTCATCGCAGGAAGAACAGCACCTCCGGGTAGAAGAATGGGTCATGCAGGAGCTATCATATCCGGTGGTAAAGGTACTGCTTCAGCAAAAGTTGATGCAATGCGTGCAGCGGGAATGATTGTTTCCGACTCACCCGCAGATATTGGCAAATTAGTAGCAAAAGCTTTGTCGGTACAAGCATAATCAGACATTTTTCACCATTTAGATAGAAGATCAATACAATGAAACAAAGAACACTTGCAATCATCAAGCCAGATGCAGTTCGTAAGAATTCTGTTGGCGAAATCATCGCTCAAATCACGCAAGCAGGATTCAAAGTTCTTGCATTTAAAATGACAACTCTCTCTGCTGCACAAGCAGGAAAATTTTATGAAGTACACAAAGAGCGTCCTTTTTATGGCGAATTGTGTGATTTCATGTCTTCCGGAGCAATTGTTCCAATCGCACTTGAAAAAGAAAATGCAGTTGAGGATTATCGCGCTTTGATTGGCTCGACAGATCCCGCAGAAGCAGCTGAAGGTACCATCCGCAAGCGCTTTGCAGGTTCAAAAGCAGAGAATGCGGTTCACGGTTCAGATTCCCCTGAAAATGCTGCAAATGAAATCGCTTTCTTCTTTACTGAAAGCGAGATTGTTGCGAACAATGCATAATCTTTGAGAACATGATATGAAGGCGACGCTCATTCCATTATGAAGCGTCGCCTTTTTTACTCTCAGGTGCTATTATGCCGAAAGAAAAACCATACTCCACATTGACTGAGAAGATTCTACATCAGAATCCATATTGGATGTATAAGCAAGAATCATATGTTCTGGCAGATGGATATTCTCAAAGTGAGTATTATTATGTCAATTCTCATGGTTCAACCATCATCATCCCACTAGTGAATGATGAAACCATGATCATGGTCAAACAATTTCGATATCTCAATCAGCGTCCGAGCATTGAGTTTCCGGGAGGAGGAATGACAAAAGATGTCACTCCCTTGGAAAATGCTATCAAAGAATTGAGAGAAGAAACAGGAATAATTGCAGGGAAGATGATTCCTATAGGAACATTCAATCCATGCAATGGCATCACCAATGAAATTTGCTCTGTGTATATTGCCAAAGATTTGTCTTTCACTGAGCAACATACAGAAGAAACCGAAGACATCGAGATCATACATGTGAATATGGATGAGTGTATATCCATGATTCAACTTGGAGAAATTTGGGATGGAATGACACTCGCTTCGTGGACACTTTTTCAGACCGTACAAACAAAGGACATAGCATCATGAATTTCTTTCAACGCTATACAGCGACATGTTTCATAATCTGTTGCATGATGCCACTTGCATCTTCAGCTCAATCCGCAACAAAGGGAGAAAAGGCTCCTGAACTGAAATATGCACTGAGAGTGGACTTCAAAGACAATGTGTATGCATCCTATGTAATGGATGAAAAAACAGTCGTGAACAGAATGTATCGCGATAGTATAGGCAAACAATATCAAAGGAAAGTGCAGTACAATTTCACGCAATCTCCACAGTCTCCTCAGCCCTCCGGCATTGATGGTCTTGCCATCGTTTGTAATATTGATTCCATGAAATATGCATTCTTTGATGGCCCCGCTCAATTGCTTTATGATTCTCAAAATCCAAAAGCAGCAACTGTCAATACGGAATTCCCTGATGCAATTGCAAATATGGCATTGCTCAATCATCAATTTGCTTTGGTCTATTCACCCAAAACAGAAGTGATTGATGTGATTGGAGTAGATCAACCAGGAGACCTCATCTGGCTACGAAATTATATCATCAATGAAGGTAAAGATGCACTTGACACAGCGCAGAAATTTACTTGGATGCATGCCTTGAAAGATGAACAAGCTGCTTGGATTGCCGATGTTTCCAAACAATTGATTGCAGGTAAAATTGTGATCGCACCTGATTCCATTTGGAAAAGACCAATCAAATTGAGACTCGATGGTATCGACTTCATCGATACGGTTGATGTTCGAATTGCGGAATATTCCAAAGGTGAATATGTACTTGAAGCAGTGTCAAAAGCACTCACTCCCGTCAAAAATGATGATGTACGATTTTTTGGTATTCCGGCACCTGTACCAATTCAGGAAGCAAACGGGAATGGCGTGATTAGAATGGAAATGAATTCATCCGGATGGGTGAAAAAAATGAGTATCAAATATAATGCAAAAGTCACTGCACAATATAAAAGAGAACAGTTCACTCAAGACATCAAAACAGAATCTACTTGGACACTTTTAGGACGCTACAAATGGAATTGATCGTAACTCGACTCAGGGGATCTATCCTAACTTTTGGAATGATTCTATTTCTTCTTACATCTTGCAATGATGCCGATAAATCTGCAGAACCGCTTGAAGGACCAAAATCATGGTCATTCGAAGCTGTTCAAAATGCACCAAAGGTCAATGATTTTAAGATGAAGTCCTTCTTCTATGCACCAAAAGTAGGTGACACTTCACAATTTAAAGTCACGCAAAAAAACAGCATCAAAAGAAATGGACTTGCGCTCGAACAAGAAATCACACAAACATATACCAAAATTATCCGCAAAATTAATGGTGATGGCTCTGTTGAAATGAGCATTCGCATAGATAGCATGATAGTCAATGAAAAAGGACCAAATCCTCAAAAACCTGGGGAAACAATGTCCATGCAATTCAATTCAGGCAAATCAGCTGATCGAAAAAATCCGGAATTCGTTCAATATAGCAGCATTATTGGTGCAGAGGTTGTGGCAAATGTGAGCAAGTTCGGTAAAGTTGAAGAAGTACTTGGATTGAATGCAATTGTGAATATAATGCTTGGAGCAAAAAAGGATTCAATTCCCGAAAAAATGAAAGATCAATTGATGCAACAAGTGAAAGCACAATTTTTCCAAATGCCAATGCAACAGGAATATCAAACATTCCCCGATGAAGGCGATTTGAAAGGTTCAAAAAATTGGACTAAAGTGGATGTGATTCCAGTATCCGGAATTCTTACCGTCACAAATACGGTAACATATACCTTAGGTTCGATCCATCAATTCAATGGAAGAAAAGTTGCAATTGTGAATGCGATACTCACAGCCGAAACAGAAATTCCAACGAAATTGCCAAAAGGTATCGAATTCAAATTGAATTCAACTCGTTTTGAAGGAGCAGGTAAAACCATTGTTGATGTGGAAACAGGCGAAACAATTCTCAAAAATAATGATGTGCTCACCGAATTGGATGCATTGATCAAAGATGCTAATTCGGGCCAGAAACAAGAAGTCAAGCAACAAATCAATACAGTGGTCAGCGTATCTAAATTGCGCTGACATTACATTCACCACAATGTATGGAAATGAAAATGTCGACAAGAATTGAAACCGATTCTATGGGCCCGATTGAGGTGCCTTCATCCATGTATTATGGCGCACAAACAGCCAGATCACTTCATCATTTTGCAATTGGCATCGAGCGCATGCCACGCGAATTGATCAGAGCACTCGGTATTTTGAAAAAAGCCGCCGCAATGGTGAATTGTGAAGTAGGAATTCTTCCTTCAGAAAAGAAAGACCTCATCGTGCAAGCTGCCGATGAAGTGATAGCCGGAAAACTTGATGCGCATTTTCCTCTTTCCGTGTGGCAAACCGGAAGTGGAACGCAAACCAATATGAATACAAATGAAGTCATTTCCAATCGCGCAATTGAAATGGCCGGTGGGGAAATGGGTTCAAAAAAACCAATTCATCCAAATGATGATGTCAATAAATCACAAAGTTCAAATGATACATTTCCAACTGCAATGCATATCGCGGCCGTGGAGCAAATAGTGCATTCACTTCTTCCTGCAGTTCAAACCCTCAAAGGAACATGTGAAGCAAAAGCACAAGAATTTGCAAAGTATATTAAAAGCGGAAGAACGCATCTTATGGATGCAACGCCAATCACATTGGGACAAGAATTTTCCGGCTATGCACAACAATTGAAAAATGATATCGCACGCATTGAATATGCTCTTGGTGGATTATACGAATTGGCATTGGGTGGAACCGCGGTGGGAACAGGACTCAATACACATCCTGAATTTGCAGTTCGCGGTGCAAAAACAATCGCAGAATTGACAGGTCTTCCATTCATCACTGCGCCAAATAAGTTCGAATCACTCGCCGCACATGATGCACTTGTTTTTGCACATGGTGCATTGAAAACACTTGCTTGTTCACTCATGAAAATCGCGAATGATATTCGCTGGATGGCATCGGGTCCTCGTTGTGGACTTGGTGAGATTTCCATTCCGGAAAATGAACCCGGAAGTTCAATCATGCCGGGAAAAGTGAATCCAACCCAATCAGAAGCGATGACAATGATTGCAGCGCAAGTGATTGGCAATGACACTGCAGTCAATGTGGGTGGTGCATC
Organism: Kapaibacterium sp. (SeqCode); assembly: GCA_044360565.1. GTDB lineage: Bacteria > Bacteroidota > Ignavibacteria > Kapaibacteriales > UBA961 > UBA961. The sequence goes on along the minus strand of JBIKKD010000063.1, from coordinate 2,799 downwards.
GGGTAATTTTGAACTCAATGTGTTCAAGCCCGTAATCATTTATAATGTACTGCAAAGCATTAGACTCTTGGCTGATGGCTGCAATATGTTCAATGAACATTGTGCGACCGGTATCGAAGCAAATGGAGAAAAATTGGAATATTATAATCAAAATACGCTCATGCTTGTCACTGCATTGAACACACATATTGGTTATGACAATGCCGCGAAAATCGCCAAACATGCGCATAAATCCGGTGGGACTTTGCGTGATGCAGCAATAGAACTTGGTCTTGTAAAAGGCGAAGATTTTGATCAATGGGTGCGTCCTGAAGACATGCTCGGACCCAATATGTGATTCTATGAAACATGTTCAAGCTGATTTTTTCACGGGTGCATCTGCGCCTGTCCATTTTCCCAACAGTGAATTCCCTGAGATTGCCTTCATTGGTCGCTCAAATGTTGGAAAATCCTCTTTGATCAATAGTATTGTCCGAAGGAAGCAACTGGCATTGACAAGTTCAACGCCGGGAAAGACACAACAGATTAATTTCTTCATGGTTGAGCAAGTATGGATGCTGGTGGATCTTCCCGGATTCGGTTATGCATCCGTTGGAAAAACCAAAAGACTGGAATTTTCAAAACTGAATTATTCCTATCTTGAAGACAGAGATCAGTTGAGGATGGTTTGTTTGCTGCTCGACAGCAGACATGATCCATCCCAAATTGACATGGGCCTGATTGAATGGCTTGAAATGCATGGAATCAAGTATACAATCATTCTCACGAAATGTGATAAAATAAAACCCACAATGGTTGATGAAAGAAGAGAGCAAATCAAAGGTTTGGTTCAATATTGTTCTCATTGCATTGATGTACTTCCATATTCTTCCGAGACCGGTCTTGGAAGAGAACAATTATGGGGTATCATCAAGCGTGAATCAGCCTCCGGCGATATTATTGGAAAGAAAGCATGATACGAGTGATTTTTTGCATACTATGTTCTGCATTCTTGAGCATTCAAGTAATTGAAGCCCAACAGGGAGGATCGAATTATTCGATATTCGGAATTGGTGATATCAGACAATCCATGGGAGCATATTATGATGGACTCGGCGGAACACAATATGCGGTTCCATCTTTCCATGCGGTGAATATTGCCAATCCTGCAATGTGGTCTGAGTCGAAATTGACTCGATTGCAAATTGGATTTAGATTTACCCAGACTGCCATTGAGCAACAGGATTTGTCTGCATCACAGAACTTTGGAAAACTTGATGGCATTGCCGCCACTTTTCAAGTGGATACCGCGATGGGAATCACCATTTCCGGTGGAATTTATCCATTCAGTGTGGTGCAATATTCCGTATTGACTCCAGTGCAAGCTGGCATTAGTGGATTGACCGATCTTTCGGGTGGTGCACTGAATTATGGAAAAGGTGGTGTTAGTGCCGCTTTCATTGGTAGTTCATGGAAACCCATGCAGGGAATTTCTGTTGGATTTGCCGCGATGAGATTATTCGGTAATATCAGTAGAGTGATTCAAACAGAATTATATACTCAGCCATTTATTTCAGTGAATCAAAGAACGGATCGCTTTTTTGGATCGGGACTCAAGCTGGGCATATCCGCTAATCCGATCAAAGGCTTGACGCTTGGTGCAGGTGCAAGCATCTATTCCGATTTGGAATATGATTCGGATTTCAGACAAAGCACCCTCAATACCGGCGGTGTGGCTTATGATACCATTTTCATGCAAAAGGGTGTTTCGACATTACCCATGCAATTGGGCTTTGGTATGAGTTATGTTTCAGGTAGATGGATGATGGCCGGAGACATTGAATTGCAGGATTTATCCGGGATTTCCTATTCTCAAGGTAAATCACTTTTCCGCTCCGGAAGAAGAATTTCACTCGGGTTTTCAAGATTGAGATCATATCAATTGGGTACTGATTATATTGACAAAGTACAATTCAATTTCGGAGCCGGTTGGAATCAATTGTATTATTCGGTCAATGGAATCGATATCGATGAATACTATGGTTCATTCGGTTTGCAATTGCCGGTTGCGGGATCTGCGATGATTGATCTCGCTTTGCAGGGCGGAATGCGAGGAAATACGGAACTGGTTCGAGAGCTTTTCCTTCGATGCGGATTCTCCGTGAGCGCGGGAGAAGTTTGGTTCAAACCATTCATTAGGGAATAAATCCTTTAGGAATACTCCATGAGAGAATTATCAACACTTGCCACTCTTGAAGGTCGTTCAGTCATTCGTGACATCTTTCGCGAATTGCGATTCGAAAGACAGATGAGTTCATTTTCAGCCACAATGCTCATGTGGAGAATATGTACCAAAGAAACCGAGTTAAAGAGATTTTCCGTGCAAGAGGTAAATGTTTTATATCCTCTCGGAACAATGTCCGGAACCTCATTGTGGTTGCAGGAAATCATCAATAGATTCTACTATTCCACCATCAATTCATTCGTGTATTTTGGTGCAGCCATTCTCCTTGTTACCGTCGGACTAAGAAGAATTTATGATACAATCCCGGACTGGATTGTTGTTTCCAGTATTTCACTTGAAGCAATTCTCCTTGGCATGATGTTCTTCATCATGTATTTTTCACCACTTGATGAAGAAGAAGGTGATGAACAAAGCAATGCTGAAAGAAGCAGGGAATTTTCAGAATTGTTGAGAGAAGTGGGAGAGATTTCCAGGGATTATGCTGCAATGGCTGTTCGTTTAGAACAAATAACGGATGCAATGCAAGAAATGAGCATGAGACAAGAAGCCTTGATTTCCACAACAAGAGATTCTGT
>JBIKKD010000062.1:0-7577 GCA_044360565.1 Kapaibacterium sp. (SeqCode) | reverse complement strand
AGCATTTATACTCCGGATGATTCAAAAGTGCGTGATATCGATCAAGCATTTAAAAACAAGAATCAGAAAATTTATTTCTTCGTGAATCCTTCCTGTTCATGTGATGGAACAAAAAAGACATTTCCAAGAGCAATTCGCATTCTCAAAGATGCCGGTATTCCTGATGATCGCATTGTGATCTATTCAATGAAATCACATAAAGATGATCATCCCCTGAAAGACAAATTCCAATTGCGTGATCTTCCATCCATTTTCATCACAGTGAATGATGTGATCAAATGCAAAATGGAAGTGATTGATGGACAATTATATGTCAGTGGAAATGGTAAGATTGACGATAGCCCCGGACAAAAACTCGAAGAAGTCATGGCTGACGGATTCAGCTGGTAAGTAAAAAGTCGCTCACTTGAGCGACTTTTTTTTATCCAATATCTCTTGCGGATTGTTCTATTGATTTGGCAAATGCATGCGATGTCCAATCAAAACCTTTTTGTATCACCGCTTGATTTCCTAATCCCGGAGCGATTATTCCATTCGCAGTGAGATCATGATCCATCATAATATGCACAAGCTCTTCAAATGTGATGACAGGTTCCCATCCGAGTTGTTTTTTAGCTTTTGAAATATCCGCTTGCAATTTGTCAACTTCCGTTGGACGAAAATACCTCGGATCAACTTCAATGATGCATTGTCCGGCTACGATATTACCTACTGCATTTTTGGCATATGCTTTTTCATCAATGCCACTGCCTTTCCATTCTATTTCAATACCGGCATAAGAACAAGCTGTTGCTATGAAATCACGCACGGAGTGACATGCTCCTGTACCAACCACATAATCGTCGGGTGTATCTTGTTGCAACATCAGCCACATCATCGCAACATATTCAGGGGCAAAACCCCAATCTCGCAGCGCATCCAAGTTGCCGATGTATAATGTCTGTTGTTTCCCGGCCAAAATGCTTGCAATCGCTCTTGTGATTTTTCTTGTAACAAATATCTCACCGCGTCTCGGACTTTCATGATTGAATAGAATGCCATTACATGCAAACATGTTATAGGCATTACGATAATTCACTGTCATCCAATACGCATATAGTTTCGCTGCTGCATATGGACTTTGCGGCATGAATGGCGTCAATTCATGTTGTGGGGCAGGAGCCGATCCATATAACTCTGATGAGGATGCCTGATAAAATTTGGTGTTGATGCCGCTTCTGCGAATCGCTTCCAATATTCTCGTTGTGCCAAGCGCAGTGATATCACCTGTATATTCGGGCATGTCGAATGAAACGCGTACATGACTCTGTGCACCTAAATGATAAATCTCATTTGGGGCAATGGAATGCATGATTTCAGTGAGAATTCCGGGGTCGGAGAGATCGCCATAATGCAAATGTAATCGGGCACCATGTTCATGCGGATCAACATACATATGATCAATCCGATGCGTATTGAATGTACTTGCACGACGAATGATTCCATGCACTTCATATCCTTTCTTCAAGAGATATTCAGCAAGATAGGAACCATCTTGTCCCGTAATTCCTGTGATCAATGCAATTGAGCTCATGAGATGATATTCTCCGTCCTATTAATCAATCGTTTTTCGAATCATTCTGCACATGAAGAATCCATCGCTTCCATGTTTTGCAGGATTCATTGACAACATGCATGCATCAGGGTCTTCATTGAGCAAGGATTCTTGCACTTCTTTGGGAAATGCATTGCGTAGAGGATCCAATGCGAAATCTTCATTCTGCTCTAAAAATAAAGAGACAAGATCTTGATTTTCTTCACGCATTAATGAACATGTTGCATAGACAAGCACACCACCAGGCTTCACATAAGCAGATGCTTTCGTGAGTATTTCCAATTGTGTACGCTGTATGCTTTCAACATGCTTTTTCTTCAAATTCCATTTGATATTCGGTGATCTACGCACAGTTCCCATACCGGTACATGGTGCATCAACCAATACTGCATCACATGTTTGAGCATACATTTGCAAAGCATTTTTAGAATGACCCTTCAAATGCATTGGAATGATATTGATGGAATGATAACCGGCTCTGTCTGCACGATTACGGATTTCTCGCATTCTACTATAATCAATGTCTGTTGAGAGAATTTCACCTTGATCATGCTGTAACATTGCAAGATGCAAAGACTTTCCACCTGCTCCGGCACAATAATCTAAAATACGCCAATGCTCTTCCGGAGATACGGCAAAAGATATCAATTGACTTCCTTCATCTTGCACTTCAATTGCTCCCGACATGAAAATGTCAAGATGTGTCAGTGGAATGCGTTCGGGCATGATGATGGCATGTGGCGAGTACTTCCCGGTTTTGCATGGAATGCCATCTCTGCGAAGTATATCAATCGCAAGATCTCTATCAATGATTTCAGCATTGATACGAAGTCCTACAGGTGCCACTGAATGTAATGATGTGCAGAGATCTGCGATCTCTTTGCATGACATGCCTTGCTCTTTCCATAGACTCACAATCCACAATGGCATGGCACAGTAGAGCGACAATATCTGTGCTTTATCCGGATCGGAAATGTCATTTTCTGCGATGATTGTTTGGGACTCTGCAATCACTAGTTCATATGCATCAATTACTCCCTTTTTCCATGCTTCAGCGGCTTCATCGCGTAAACCAAGTTTTTCAGATATGGAATAATCTATTCCTTCTTCCGCATCTCTGACGCCAAAAAAAGGATGTAGATATTGTTCAATCGGAAATGATCTCAAATCTGTGCCGATGATGCAATGAGCAATCATTACATCCCAAGGATGCACTTGCTCAATTTCAATTGGAGCAACTTCATTCGCCTTTTTTGCACAATGTTCAATCAGCGTAGCAACACGAAGTGAAGAAAACAATAATTCAGAAATGAACTTTCTGTCTTTGCTTCCAATATATTTTCTTCCGCGGAAATAATCAGAAGCAATGTCTTCTCCCGTTCTGTGAGCTTTACGCAGAATCTGATATAATTGGGCGCCATGTCCGACAAGTGAGGTGAATTGCATGATGATTATAATTCCGAAAGTGCTTCTTCAACAATACTAATTGCTTTTTCAAGTGTGACATCGAGTTTATCATTGATGATGATATGATCGAAATGTCGCATATATTCCATTTCCATTGCGGCACGACTAAGTCTTTGCGCAATTTGTTCTTCGCTTTCCGTCATTCGACTTCGCAAGCGATCTGCCAAGATGGATAAATCGGGAGGAGCGATATAAATAAGCAATGATTCCTTGGGATATGCATTGCGAAGCGATACGGCTCCTTTTACATCCACATCGAATAGAATCAATCCTTGTTCCTGAATTCTCTTATCGGTTTGCGAACGAAGTGTACCATAAAAATTACCAAAGATCTCTTCATATTCTACCAGATTTCCATTGTCGATATTGGTGAGAAACTCCTCTCTCGACAAAAAGAAATAGTCCCTTCCATGTTCTTCTCCCGCACGCATTGGACGCGTCGTAGCAGAAACTGAAAAGGCGCATTGCGAAAATTGCTTGAGCAAATGTCTCGCAACTGTTGTTTTACCAGCTCCGCTAGGCGCGGATAATACTATGAGATTCTTCATGAAAATTATTCGATATTCTGTGCTTGTTCTCTGATGCGTTCGAGTTCTTCTTTCATTCCAACAACATAATGTGCAATATCTGCATCATTTGCTTTTGATCCAATGGTATTAATTTCTCTGTTTAATTCCTGCGTCAAGAAATTCAATTTTCTACCTACGGGTTCTTTGTCTTGCATCAATTCATAGAAAAACTTGATATGACTTCTCAAACGAACACTTTCTTCCGATACATCTAGTTTATCTGCTAGAATGATGATTTCCTGATTCAAGCGATATTCTTCGATTTCTTCATTGTCCAATAATAATGCAAGTTTTTGTCTTAAGCGTTCACGCTCTTCAGGAATGCGCGTTTTGGATCTTTCTTCAACATAAGAAAGGGAATGCTCAATATTCTTGATGCGCATCATCATGTCATCAGCCAATTCTTTGCCTTCATTTGAACGAGCAATATCCAATGATTGCAATGCTTGTTTCAACGCTTCACGAGCGATTGTCCATTGTAATTCAGCGATATCATCTTTTTCGGATTCTATGAAATGTTGTGAAAAGGAAAGAACATTCGTCATGGTTACTTGTTCATTTCCATGAAGTTCTTTATTCAATTCAGAAAGCATGCCATGTATAGCTTTGGCTTTTTCAATATTGATTCCGGGGATTTTTGCTTCGGCTTCAGTGGACTCAACTTGAATGCTCACAAAGATATTTCCGCGATTCAATGCTTTGCGCAACATATCTCTCACTTCGATTTCTTTGCTCGACAAACTTCTCGGCAATTTGATTGTCGGTTCAAGATATCGTCCATTGACGCTTTTGATTTCTATGATGGCATTGATGCCTTGCTGATTGATCTCTGCCTTCGCAAAGCCGGTCATACTTTTCATGTTTCATTCCGAGTAAAAACAAAGATACAAAATAGGCGTGCTTTGCATGGCTCATGCGGATTTTACGGTGATGACATGTAAGTCTGTACCGCTTTTTAATACGCCTTTTGAGGTCAATCTATATGCAGTCTGCAAGTTTTCGGCAGAATATCCGCCAAATGACTTAATTCCTTGACCAATCAGGATTGGTGCAATGAAAAAGTGCATTTCATCAAGCAATTGTCTTTCGATTACTTCTTGCATCATGATTCCCCCACCTTCAATCAAAATGGAAGCTATGCCAAATTGTTTTGATAGATTGGAAAATAACATGGGTAAATCTATTCTTCCTGATTGTCCGAGCATGCAGGACATTGTGTTAATGCCTTGATCATGCAGTTGTTTCACATGATCTGAATGCTCTTGATCTTCGCCATGACAATAAAGCGTCAGTCCACGAAATTCATCGGTGAATACTTGAAGCGAAGTCGATAATTGACATTTCGTATCCAAGATAATACGCATTGGATTTCTACCGGGCATGGAATGTACTGTCAGTGATGGATTGTCAGCTTCGGCAGTACCACGACCAATCATCACTGCATCAATTTCACCACGCATGCGATGGACTTCATGTCTGCTTTCTTCACATGTAATCCACTGTGATTCACCGCTTGTAGTTGCTATGCATCCATCCAATGATTGTGCAATCTTCCCAATGATATATGGCATGCCGGTGAGAATATGCTTCACAAAGAAACGATTCATCCAGAATGCTTCTTCTCTACAAATATCTTCAATGACTTCAATCCCTGCTTCACGCAACAAAGCAATGCCTTTACCGGCTACAACTGGATTCGGATCTTGCATCGCAATCACGACTGTTGAAATACCTTTTTGAATGAGAAGCGGTGCACAGGGTGGTGTTTTGCCAATATGCGCGCATGGCTCAAGACTGACATAGGCAATGGCACCTTTGGGATCTTCCGTGCATCTGTTCAATGCATCCACCTCGGCATGTGGACCTCCGAATTCACGATGCCATCCTTCACCAATGATATGACCATCTTTGACTATCGTGCAACCTACACGTGGATTTGGACTCACTTTGCCGGTACCGCGCAAAGCCAATCGAATTGTATGTTGCATGAAATCTTCATGTGTTTGCATGTTCATTCACGATAATTGAGTGGGAAGATGAAGACTGCAAAGAAAAAAAGCCCTCCAATCGGAGAGCTTTCTTTTTGCTATATGGCTCATCAGCGAGAATAAAATTCGATGACGAGAGGAATTTCACAAATCACAGGAACTTCTTCGCGAGCAGGAAGATGAAGGAATTTGACTGAGAAGTCCGCTTTGGACAATGTCAAATACACCGGGGGTGCAGCAGTTCTGATTGACTCTTGAAATGCTTCCATCTTGCGGCTTTTCTCACGAACGGAAACCACATCATTCACCTTCACTTGATATGAAGGAATATTGACCGGCTTGCCATTGACAAGAAAATGACCGTGATTTACATATTGACGAGCAGACGCCATTGAACGGGCAAGTCCTGAGCGGAATACCAATGCATCAAGGCGTGTCTCAAGCATTTGAAGAAGGATATCCCCGGTATTACCAGTAAGATGTGCTGCCTTCTTGAAATAATTTGTCATTTGGCGTTCATGTATATTATACTGCAAACGAAGCTTTTGTTTTTCGAAAAGCTGTGTACCGTAAACAGACAATTTTCCACGACGCTTTGTGGAACCATGTTGGCCCGGAGGGCTCTTTCTGCCGGCTTTGTCGCTCGACATGATCTTGCCGGCTTTCGCCGTCATTGGAACACCGATTTTGCGGGAGTTCCTTACCTTAGGTCCGGTATAATTCATAGTACTCCTTGTACCACGCTGCGGGAAATCGTCTCCCGCGCAATATTGATGAAAAACGCCATGAAGATATCACATGTGATAATCATGGTTAGTACAATCCGAAAGGGCTACAAATCTAGGGTTTTTCCATGGAACATTCAAAGAGTTTATGCTTCGATATTGTCTTTCAGCCAATTTGTGACTTCTTCGACATGACCCGGCACTTTGACCTTTGCATAGATTTGTTTGATTTTTCCTTCCGGATCAATGATGAAAGTTGAGCGTTCGACACCCATATAGGAACGACCATACATCGATTTTTGCACCCAAACGCCATATTTCTCACAAATCGACTTGTCTTCATCGGAAATCAAGCTAAAATTCAAATCATGATCATTGATGAATTTCAAATGGGATTTAATGCTATCGGGGCTTACTCCGATGACTTTCACGCCCAACTTGGTGAGTGATGACATGCTATCACGGAAATCACATGCTTGTTTGGTGCAACCACTGGTATTGTCTTTGGGGTAGAAATACAAAATATACCATTGTCCTTTAAGATCTTTTGAAGCAATAACTTCATTGTTTTGATCCACTCCCTTGAATGCGGGAGCCGCGGCATTCAGTTTAACCGGCATGATTTTCCTCGAAAAGTATAATGTTTAAAACGAAACTAATCATTCAATGCATGATTGCATGCACTGCAAAACCTCTTAAAGAAAACGACGTATGATTAGTTCCAATTGACCTGCCTGAACCACACCGGATTGTCTCCAGACCACTTTTCCTTTTTGAAAGAGAATAAAGGTGGGCACGGATTGAATTCCATATTGTCTTGCAGTTTGGGGATTTCCATCGACATCCATTTTAATAATGGTGATTTCATTCCCAATCTTCTTTTTGACTTCTTGCAGGATCGGTGGCATCATTTTGCATGGACCGCACCATTCGGCTGAGAAGTCGACAAGCAGGAGATCTTTGTCTTCGATGATTTGAGCAAAAGTGGCCATAGATTCAATCAAGTGCATTGTAAAACGAAAGTGAGTCTGTTCACGATTGAGAATCACTCATAGTGTAATCCCAATGAGCATTGTTCAAACTCATGTCCATTGATGCAGATTTCGTATCTTCGCACATCGTTCTTCCTCCTCATTTTGTACGCATCCAATCCACATGAATAATCTTCGGGATCTCGACAAACCCAATTGCAATTGCGGCATTGTAGGTATCTATAATGATCCGCAGGCATCAG
>JBIKKD010000061.1:0-7691 GCA_044360565.1 Kapaibacterium sp. (SeqCode) | reverse complement strand
CTCATTAAAGAAGGCCAAGTGATTGATATTGCGGTACTCAATTCTTCAGCAGAGAAAAAACGCGTTGGACTCAGCTTGAAGCATCTGTCTCCAAATCCTTGGAAAACAATTGCGGATACATTCCCACCGGGAACAAGCGCAAATGTAACAGTAAAACAAGTCCATGAAAAAGGTTATTTGGTCGATGTAAATGCTGAATTCGATGGCTTTATTCCAAAAGGCAGAGTCAAACCAGTACCCGGCAAGAGTTCATTCTCAGTTGGTGACAAAGTGGATGCTACTGTCATCGATTCCAATGGCGAAACTGAATCCTTGATTCTCGCTCCTGTATATTCAGAAGAGGAGATGGCTTCATTGCCACAAAGACAATCCAGAGGTCCTCGCGAAATGCGTGATAGAGACGAGCATACAGGTCCACTACCTGATGCGCCGTCAATCACATTGCTCGATATGCTTTCAGAAGAGCAAAGATCGGGTCTGACAAACAATTAAAGATAGCAAATGAAGGCCGGCTTATGTCGGCCTTTCTTTTACATACAACGAATCTATTACTGACCCGGCTTGCGAACTGTTCACCTCACATACATTATATTCTCTGCTTTGCTTTTTTGTTTTCAAGCAATGCCTCAAAGGGCATTTGCTCAAGAAGACTCAAGCTCTGTAAACACAATACTCAAAAAACCACGAGTATTCACTCCTATTCAAGCTATCACGGGAGATACCATTTCTCGTGATACCACAAAGAAATCCGAACAAATTGTCCCCGGCTCACGCAATCAGTTTTCAGCCGAACAAGACTCAGCCTATTATCGCATGATGCGATTGGGTATTGCACCGGGTACTCTCGCTCAATTGCATGCGAAAATCATCTCGCTCGGCATAGCAATGCGGAAAGAACAAGAACAAGAAAACCCTTTTGCAATCGCACTGCGCAATCTTGATTTGCCTCCCGAATATTATCAGCCAAGATCCGAAGATATAGTGCAAAGAGAAGAGATGATAGCCCGTTCACAAGCTATTCCTACGGGCAGACCCGGTGGAATGCGTGGTGGTGTGAGCATCGGCCTCAATGATATTGGTGTATTTCTCGGCATCAGCGAAGATGTTTCACCTGTGATCAATTATGTGGTTGATTATGCCGTGAATGTCAAAGTGGTGATTTATTCCACAGCCGCAAGAGAAGTGGCAATGATGTTTCAAGGACAGCAAAATCCCGGTAAATATCAATTGACTTGGAATGGAAGAGATGATAAAGGCAGACCAATGCCCTCAGGAGATTATGTGGCGGAAGTTCGACTTGGCAATGATCGTTTTGTCAGAAAACGCATAACCATACCCTAATCTAGCGCACAATGATGCATGGGAGAGCATCAATGCTTTGAGGCGTGATCATCTTGATAAAGTATACTCCTGATGGCAAATCAGCAAATGGCAAAGTAATTTCTGAATATTGTCCTGCAGAATACTTTTTACTCTCCAAAACTCGTAAAGACCTACCTTGAATTGAGTATAATTCAAATGTGACTTCAGACTGCTTGGACAATTCGAAACTAATGCGAAACTGTTCATCCAAACCTATCGAAACATCAATCAAACGCGAAGTTGCCGGAAAGATATTCCATGTAAAACCCGATGCAAGTCCTTTTTGAAAAGCGATATCACGCGCAGTCAATATTCCCTTTCTCACATCTTCTTTTGAAGTCCCCGCAGTGATTGCAAGTGCGATTTTTTTTTGCATTCCGGGTTCCAAAGCAAATGGTCCACCACCAATCACCATTGATACATCAGTGGAACGACTCATCTCACGACTAATGCCTCCAGACATCGCGAACCATTTCTCATTCCTCGAGAAGCCATCATAAATGGAGAAGCCATTGCCTCGACCATCATTGTCAATCGCATGGAATTGAATTGGTAAATCATTCAATAATGACACTCCAATATGTGGCAATGTTGAATCAACTGTATTGAAACAATATGCGAATCCATCTGTCTGATCGAACATCGCAATATTATGCTGTCCACTAGGACCGATATCCCAGTCAAAAAACATCCCGCCATACAAGGAATCGATTCGAATATCTCTTCCATTCTGAACATCATATATGACAAATACAGTCTTTTGTATTCCCTCTTCTTTTGACTGATATACTCGATGCCAAACGGAAACTCCAGCATCAATTGATCGAGTGGAATCAGCAAACTCGGAATATGCCTCAGCATCTGATTTATATCCGGGTTTCAAAACATTCACTGATGATCGAATGAAAAAAGAACGCTCTTGATCATTCCCGGAAATATCACGAATGCCATTACTTAATTTTTCTGCTGAGGATCCAATGATTAAACCGGACTCAAATAGTATAGATTGATCATGTGGGGGAAGCGATAATCCAATTCCCTGTAGATTGAATGGATAATCATTATAGCCGATATGTCCTTGACTCGTTACAGTCAGATGCATGTCATTTTCACGCAATGTTCTATATGTGGGATTGATGATGAGTTCGGCCATGCCGCGACCAATCAGATCAGACTTAGATATGATATCAATCCGTAGTTTCAGTGTATGATTGAATGGTGGATTGAGTGGCAAAGTACATTGCACTTTCTCAGCAATGGCAAAAATGGTGGATGCCTTGAGATTCCCTAACTGAATTGTATCATTCAGAATCCTTGGTGGATATTGTCCTTCAATGGGACGAATGATGAGTTTGCATGAATCGGCATCTTGCAATACATTATGTAAGACAAGTCTGAGATTGACTTTTTCCCCGGGTGTATACATGCCATCATTGTCAATATCCGTAAAACTGCTCTGAGTGATTTCTGCAAAGCGTGGATTTTGAATAGAAAGTGCTTTATGAGCATTCACCATTCCGGCGCCCAGCACAAATTCATGATCAGGATTTTTCTCAGAAATATCAATCGCACTTGCTTTCAATATTCCAGCTATTTGTTCGGCCGAATACTCAGGATGCAATGATTTTATCAGTCCTGCCACACCGGCCACAACCGGTGCTGCCATGGATGTCCCACTGGAAAAACCATAGGTATTCCCAAGAACCGTGGAATAGACAAAAGAACCCGGCGCTGAGATATCCACCGTAGCATGTACATTCGAATATGATGCTTTGATAGAATCTTGAGCCAATGCCGCAACATTGATGACACCCGGATAAGAAGCCGGATAAAATGCCGTTTCTTGTCTATCATTCCCCGCGCCTCCTACAATTACACTGCCTGAACGCAAGACCTCATTCACAATCTCTTGTTCCGCCATCGAAGAAGTGGGAGATCCCCAACTGCAGTTGATGATATCTGCTCCCATGAGAGATGCATACAACATTCCTTCATAAGAACCGGATACAATGACCGAACTTGAATCATCATAGCCGACCTTCACAGGTAATACTCTATGATTTCTCGCGATCCCTGCAATCCCCTTCTGATTATTGGTGATGGCACATGCAATACCCGCCACATGTGTTCCATGCAAATGTCCGGGCACTGCTCGATTATCTCCTTTAATCGGATCAATCGCACTCGCAAAGTCCCAACCCTGCCAATCATCTATGAATCCATTCTTGTCATCATCAATGCCATTTGCCGCTTTATTGTTGCCAATGGAATCAATACCCGATTCCCCTGGATTGACATAAATAACCGATGACAGATCTTCATGAAGTGGATCTATGCCTGTATCAACAATTGCGATCAAAACAGAATCTTTTTTGGATTGATTCATGTAAAAAATCCAAGCCGAATCAGCTCCAATCATCGATGGATAATATTGATATCCATATAATGGATCATTTGGTATTTCTATAAATTCATGCTGTGCTTGCTTCTCAGCATATTCCACAAATGGCAAAGCACGAATAGAGGCGAGTATTTTCTGCAAAGGAATGTCATTTTCATATTCAATGACCGCAATACGCTCAAGCGGATGCTCATCATTCAATACAATTTCCGATTTCGATTTCGCCTTCAACATAGTAATTAGAGCATGCCTCACCAATGGCTTGCTATAATGATTCTCGAGTACTTTTTGTAAAGATTCAACATTCCCCATCCTACCCGCATTTCTCCACTCAGCAAACTCCACGGTACCCGTATTAAATTTCAGGATGAATGATTCCGAGCAAAAAGCATCGAAAGAAATCACCAAATAAAAGAAGATGCAAATGTAATATCTCATGAAATAGCCGGTAATTCAATAATAAATGTTGTACCCTTTCCGATCACGGAATCTTTCACATAGATTCGTCCATCATGATACTTTTCGATGATGCGTTTTGAAAGTGAGAGTCCCAATCCCCAACCTCTTTTCTTTGTCGTGAATCCGGGTTCAAAGATTCTTCTGCGCACCGGACTCGACATTCCTTTTCCATTATCTTTCAATTGTATGATTACTTTACCTTTGGGAGATTTTGTCAAATTCACCGTGATCACACCAGTAGTGGAATCAATCGATTCAACTCCGTTTTTCACGACATTTTCAATCACCCACCCAATCAATTCACCATTTGCATTCACATAAATATCATCTTCAAGATTGCGTACGATGCTGACTTTTCTTCCAAGATGCGGCACCCTTTTTTCAAGGTATGAACATACTTTTTCAACGATGTCAGAAATATTTTCACGCTTCTTTGACGGCTCGGATCCAATCTTTGAGAAACGATTCGCAATTGTGTTCAAGCGATGTAAATCATGTTCCATTTCTTTGGCAGTTTCCTGCACTGAATTTGGATCATCATTGTTCATTCGCAATATTTCAAGCCAACCCAATAAACTGGAAAGAGGAGTTCCTAATTGATGCGCAGCCTCTTTTGCCATTCCCACCCAAACATTCGATTCCTCGGTTCTTCGCACATAACTGAATGCGATATAACCAATGAAAATAAATGCGGAAACAATGATAATTTCGATATAGGGCAATAATTGCATCTGCCTAATGAGCGCTGAATTGGTATAGTAAATTTTACCCAAAATCATTCCATCGGCATCCTTGATAGCAATCGGTTCATAGGTTTCACTCATTGTTTTGAGCAATTCCACCAATTTTTTTTCTTCAGCTTTTACTCTTTCAGGTGCAAGAGAAGTATCTACATCGATATTCAATGTGAATTGTGAGAAAGGTCTATTGGGATTCCCCTCGGCATCAGTGAAAATCACCGGAAATGGAATGGTTGGAATGATGCGGTCTAGCAAAAACAAAAAGTCATCTGCATTAGCATTCACATCAGAGAGATAATGCTTATAAATATCAGCATAAAAAGTAACAATCTTTTTTTCACGCTGAATCAATTCATTGGCCAATTGCTGAGTGTACAGCAATACACTTATGACCATCACAAATGCAAAGGATGCGAGAAGCACCTTGATTTGCCACTTGGTGAGTGAGCGCCATATTCCCGGCGTGAATAATTTCATGCGTGTTCCATGCGGATTTTACTATCACGAAGATACGAAATCATGATGGCTTTGCGAGGCAAGAGCTTTGAGAAGAATTATCGAAGATAAGAGAGTGGATTCATCCGTTGTTTCCCCTTCCAAATCTCAAAATGCAGAAATTCTCCATCCACGGATTGAGTAGTGCGACCAATCAAGCCACCCGCATCGATTGATTGCCCCTTTTTCACTGCAGTGGAAGACAAATTTGCATATACCGTGCGATAAGAATTACCATGATCCACAATAACCATTGAATTATATCCAGGTAGCCAATGCACAAGCGACACAGTACCCGCGGCGGCACATAATGCCGAACTCCCCGATGTACAAGCAATATCGAGTCCGGGATTATCCAATACCGTATTCGTCAAGGAATTTCTGTATTGTCCAAAACCACGAAGAATTCTTTTACCCGAGGAAGGCCAGCGGAATCCACCAGAAAAAGACTCTGAAAGCGATTGTACACGCGTATTGTCATTGCGATTCTGCTTGGACTCTTGCACGGCAACATATTGCTCTTCGGGCTTCTCTGTTTTTTTCTTGATCGGGACATCTTGCTTTTTTGTTTCAGACGCAATGGTTCTCGGCTTGACCACTTCTTTGACTTTTGATTCAATCTTCACTTCTTTTTTGACTTTGTCATTTCGCACCATCGTTGAAATGAGTCCTGCCAATTGTTTTGCACTTTGTTCCTTCTTCTCGAGCTCTCTTTGCATTTCTTCTTTGCTCGATCGAACATTTGCAAGTTTCTTCTTTTGCTCTACAATCAGACTACGAATATTCTGCTGTTCATACTCGGATTCCTTCAGCAATCGCTCCTGTCTTGAAGAGTGCATGGAAATCAATTCTTGTTGGGAATTCAATTCGCCTTGCAAGGATTGCATTTCCTTTAACTGAAGCATTAACTTCGTATGCATTTGCTTCAGATATGATGGTAATCTTGCAATCTTTGACAGATCACCGGTATTTCCGGTTCCGGTGAGAATATCATTGGAAATCGCTATATCCGGAGCATGCTTTTGCATCAAGGTTTGATATTTCTTAGCAATGCGAGCATAAGACATCTTGGCCAAATTCAATTTACCTTTGATCGAATTCTCGGTTTGCCGTATCGTCTCAAGTGTATCCTGTAAATCACGAACTTCATTCATGATTTTACCAACTTGCTCCTTGACCATCAATTGCTGTTTTTTTGTGCGAGCCAATCCCTTCAATGTATTTTTTTCTTCAAGCTCCAATTCCCCGACTTTCTTCTTTGCTTTTTCTATGTCTTTTTTGATTGCATGCAATGACTGTTCATCCCGCGATTTGCCAATTGCAATCACTGTTTTTTTCTTCTTGCCTTTTTGTTGATTCTTCTTGATTTGGACAGTCTTTTTCTTCTGCGCTTTCTTTTGAGAAGCACCGAGCATTGTTCCATTCATTGATATGAAGCAAAATGCCATCAACAAAATGGGTATCAATGTGAGAATCCTATTAAAATTCCTCGGTTTTGACACGCTCAATTGATGCTCCTAATTGACCAAATTTCTTCTCAATTTCTTCATAACCACGATCGATATGATATACTCTCAACACTTCGCTTCTGCCTTCTGCAATCAATGCTGAAATGAGCAGCGAAGCGCTTGCACGAAGATCGGATGACATTACTGTTGCGCCAGTCAGAGGATGTCCGCCAAATACAATCGCAGAATTCTCAGCCATTTCAATATGTGCCCCCAATCTTTGCAATTCGGGCACATGATGGAATCTTGTATGATAAATCGTATCCGTTATTCTACTTGCTCCATTCGCGCAAAGCATGAATGCAATCCATTGCGCTTGCACATCCGTAGGAAATCCCGGATATACTGCCGTTGTCATATCCGTCGGCTTAGGAAGTCCGTCCATCCTTACACGAATGCGATTCTCCTGAATATCCAATTGCACGCCCGCTTCTTCCATCTTTGCAATAACGGCATCCAAATGCCCGGGATATACATTCTCGAGCATGACATCGCCACGACTCATCGCGGCGGCTATCAGAAATGTCGCCGCCTCTATTCTATCAGGTATATTCGCAAATTCGACGGGATACAATTCATCAACACCTTCAATAGTCAAAGTTGTCGTACCAATCCCATCAATCTTCGCTCCCATCTTCACAAGCATTTCCGCGAGCGCCGTTACTTCCGGCTCCATGGCAGCATTTGTCATGATTGTCGTGCCTTTTGCCTTCACTGCGGCGGTGA
>JBIKKD010000060.1:0-7710 GCA_044360565.1 Kapaibacterium sp. (SeqCode) | reverse complement strand
CGTGGAATCGCTTTCAGTTCTACTATGGGACCCGGTATGAGGATTGTTGAATCCTCACTTATGGGCAATAGTGCTGAATAAATAATTTGTCTATTACGCACTTTTCGGGTATTGGGCTTCTCTCCTTTAAACGGAGCCATGACCGAAAGTCATCATTATATTATACTCGTACAATATGGTAACCAAACAGCAGAAAGAGCAGGTTGTTGCCGACTTAGTCGCCATGCTTCAAGGCGCAAGTTCTTTGTACATTCTTGATTACACTTCAATGACCGTGGCGGAGAGTAATAATCTTCGTTCCGAACTTCGCAAGAAGGATCTCACATTCAAAGTTGCCAAAAACAGGCTTATTCAGCGTGCCTTGGCAGAAGTTGGTGGTTTTGAGATTCCTGAAGATAAGTTTTTCGGTCAGACAGGCATCATTTGCGGATATAGCGATGCAATCGCTCCTGCAAAAATCATCAGGGATGTATCTGAAAAGTCGGAAAAACCAAAGCTTAAGGCTGCTATCGTAGAAGGTCAATTCTTCGATGGCAAGCAATTGAAACAAATTGCTTCATTGCCGACACGCGAGGATATGATTGCCGCAATCATGGGCAGCCTTGATGCGCCAATTTCCGGTATTGTCGGCTCAATTAATGCGGTAATGCGCGATGTCGCTTCACTTGTTGAAGAAGTCGCCAAGAATAAAGCCGCTTAATTTTACAATAACATTTGAATATTATTTTTTTGGAGTACATCAATGTCAGCAATCGTTGAAGAATTGGTAGAGAAGATTGGAGCCCTCACACTTGTAGAAGCTTCTGAACTCAAAAAAGCACTTGAAGAAAAATTTGGCGTAACAGCAGCAGCCCCAATGATGATGGCCGGTGCACCTGCAGCAGGCGCTCCTGCAGCAGCAGCTGAAGAGCAAACAGAATTTGATGTTGAGCTCACAGACGGTGGTGCTAACAAGTTGAATGCAATCAAAGTTGTTCGCGAAATCACAGGTCTTGGTTTGAAAGAAGCTAAAGACATCGTAGAAGCTGCACCTAAAGTCATTAAAGAAGCTGCTTCCAAGGAAGAAGCTGAGTCAATCAAGAAGAAACTCGAAGAAGCAGGCGCAAAAGTTACTCTCAAGTAATTTTTCAAAAGCCCTGAGCTTCTTTCCCTTTGGGGAATACAGAATGAGAGGGCGGCAACGGATGATATCCGCATGTCGCCCGCTCTTGTCTTCGAAAAGTTTGACTTTCTTACTATCCCTGTAAGGGCATGATGTTCGCAACGGACATAACAATACATTCCGTATTCGACATATACATAGGATTTCTCGATCGGATCCTCTGAAGATCTCATCGGGAAATTGTCATTTTTTCTCTATCTGTTGGAATGTCATCAAATAGATGATAGCCAACCATAGCATTTACTAGAGTTTGCTCTCTTGATCCCAAGGAGAAGACGAATGAATAAACCTCAATATACGAGTGATGGGCGCATAGTACGATTGCGCGATCGCGTCAATTTTGCCCAACAGCGTGAATATGCTGCATATCCAGATCTGCTGAATTTGCAGATTGAATCTTATAAGGACTTTTTGCAAGAGGATTTACATCCTATCATGCGAAAGGTAAAGGGCTTGCAACAGGCCTTTTTACTTAACTTCCCAATAGAAGATTCTTCCGAGATATTCCAATTGGAATTCATGGAATATTTCATTGAAAAACCGAAATATTCTGAAGAAGAATGTCGTGAAAGGGAATTAACTTATGCAAAAGCGCTGAAAGCACGTATGCGTCTTTCAAGCAAAGCTGATCCTTCCTCTGAAGATTATATAGATCCAATTGAACAAGAAGTGTATTTGGGGAATATCCCTGCAATGACACCTCGTGGCACATTTATCATCAATGGTGCCGAGAGAGTTATCGTAGCGCAGCTTCATCGTTCACCAGGTGTGTTTTTTGATGCAACTTTGCATGCAAATGGTTCAAGAATTTACACAGCCCGTGTTATACCTTTCAAAGGTTCATGGATAGAATTCACAACCGACATCCATGATGTCATGTATGCATATATCGACCGCAAGAAGAAGTTTCCGGTAACCACATTGCTTCGTGCTTTGGGTTATTCTTCTGACGAGCAAATCTTAGGATTGTTCGAACTCGCGATGGATGTTCCTGCGGATCAACTTGATGATTCATATATCGGTCGCAGAATCGGTGGCGATGTCATTGATGTCAGCACCGGTGAAATCATCGCAACTCGTGATATGGTCATTGATGAAGCTATGATGGTCTTATTCAGACAGTCAGAGCTTGAATCTGTCCGAGTGTTCCGTTATGAAAATGTGAATGATGAGCCGGTGATTGCAAAAACATTGGCAAAAGATACAACACGCACTCGTGAAGAAGCGCTTGAAGTCATTTATCGTCAAATGCGTTCAAGTGATCCACCGGATATGGAAACAGCACTTGCTTTGCTGGAAAAGCTATTCTTCAATGATAAGCGATATGATCTTGGAATTGTTGGTCGTTTCCGTATCAATGATAAACTAAAGTTGAATGCACCTCTTGATTGCACTGTTTTGCGCTTGGAAGACATTGTAACAATCATTCAATATTTGATTGATCTTCATGATCAGAAGCAAACAGTTGATGATATTGATCACTTGGGCAATCGTCGCGTAAGAACAGTTGGAGAACAACTTTCTGCGCAGTTCAATCTTGGATTGACCAGAATGTCTCGTACGATCAAAGAGCGCCTCAGCATGTATGATGGTGAGTCTATGACTCCATCTGAGCTTGTGAATGCGCGTACGATTACCAGCGTGGTGAATCAATTCTTTGGGACAAATCAGTTGTCACAATTCATGGATCAAACAAATCCATTGTCGGAATTGACACATAAGCGTCGTACTTCTGCATTGGGTCCCGGCGGTTTGACTCGTGAAAGAGCAGGTTTCGAGGTTCGAGATGTTCACTATACACATTATGGACGCCTTTGCCCGATTGAAACACCTGAAGGTCCGAATATCGGTTTGATTTCATCTTTGGCTATTCATGCCCGCGTCAATGAGTTTGGTTTCATTGAAACTCCATATCGCAAAGTGAATAATGGAAAAGTGACTGATGAAATCGAATTTTTGTCAGCCGAAAAAGAAGAAGGTCTTATCATTACACCTGCTTCCACTGAAGTTGACAAAGCAGGCTATATTACCGGTGAGCGTGTTAAGGCACGTCAAAGCGGTGACTTCGTAGTAGTTTTACCCGGTGATATTCAATACATGGATGTTAGTACGGATCAAATTACAAGTCCTGCTGCTTCACTCATTCCATTCCTTGAACATGATGATGCGAATCGTGCACTCATGGGTTCAAACATGCAACGTCAAGGTGTTCCATTGCTTAGACCAAAGGCTCCTTTGGTTGGCACCGGAATGGAAGTAAGGGTAGCTCATGATTCAAGAGCAATTATTCTTGCAGAAGATGATGGTGTGGTGGAATATGTATGCGCTGATTTTATCAGACTGCGTTATAATGATAATAGAACTCCTATTGAAAAGATGATTTCTTTTGAAACTGAAAGAGTTCACACATATTCGCTTCAAAAATTCTATCGAACCAATCAAGACACTTGTATTAATCAGCGTCCACTAGTTCGTTCAGGCGAGCAAGTGGTGAAAGGTCAACCATTGGCTGATGGTGCCGCAACAGAAATGAGTGAATTGGCTCTTGGACAAAATGTACTAGTTGCATTCATGCCATGGCGTGGTTATAATTTCGAAGATGCGATCATCATTAGTGAGCGTTTGGTTGCAGAAGATGTGTTTACTTCAATCCATATTGAAGAATACACACTACAAGTTCGAGATACAAAAAGAGGTGAAGAAGAATTCACGAAAGAAATTCCTAATGTCAGCGAAGAAACCACAAAAGATCTCGATGACAATGGTATTGTTCGCCCAGGTGCGAAAGTACGCGAAGGTGATATCCTTATAGGAAAGATTACTCCAAAAGGTGAATCAGATCCTACACCTGAAGAAAAACTTCTCAGAGCAATTTTCGGTGATAAAGCTGGTGATGTGAAAGATGCATCTCTCAAAGCACCTCCAGGTCTGAAAGGGATTGTAATCAATACAAAACTATTCAGTCGTCGCATGATGGCATCAGATGCTGAATTACGTGCTGAAGAGAAAAAGCGTCAAGAAGTCATCACAAAGCGTGAAGGCAAGATGCTGAAATTGCATGATGATGATTGTGCTTCAAGGCTTGCACAATTACTCGATGGCAAAAAAGTTCTCGGAATAAAATTAGCAAATGATAGAGTTGTATTCCGCGCAGGTTCAACGATCAATGAAAGAGAAGTACTTGAAAAATATAATGAAGGTACTTTGAAGATTGATGCTTTGGATGTGGAACAATCATGGTTTGATGATGAAGACACCATGAATCTTGTTCGCCAATTGATGCATAATTATGCAGCAAAGAAGAATGATATTCAGGCGGATACAAGAGCTGAGAAGAATAAGATTGCCGCTGGTGATGAATTGCAACCTGGCATTCTTCAAATGTCAAAAGTGTATGTGGCTAAGAAGCGCAAATTGCAAGTTGGTGACAAAATGGCCGGTCGTCACGGAAACAAAGGTATTGTTTCCAAGATTGTACCACTTGAAGACATGCCATTCCTGCCTGATGGCACGCCTGTTGACATTGTGCTCAATCCGCTTGGCGTACCTTCTCGTATGAATCTTGGTCAGCTCTTCGAAACTGCTCTTGGTTGGGCAGGAATGAAGATGGGAGTACATTTTGCGACACCTATTTTCGATGGTGCAAGTTGGGATGAAGTTGGTGATTATCTTGAAAAAGCTGGATTACCGAGAACAGGTAAAACAGTCTTGTTTGATGGTCGCAGCGGTGAACCTTTTGAGCATGAAGTAACCGTCGGGGTTATCTATATGCTTAAGCTTTCACACTTGGTTGAAGACAAGATCCACGCTCGTTCAATCGGACCATACTCGCTCATTACTCAGCAACCTCTTGGTGGTAAAGCGCAATTTGGTGGTCAGCGTTTGGGAGAGATGGAAGTTTGGGCTTTGGAAGCTTATGGTGCGGCTCATACATTGCAAGAAATGTTAACTCTGAAATCAGATGATGTAACAGGTAGAGCAAAAATGTATGAAGCAATCGTGAAAGGCGAAAATATTCCAAATCCGAATATTCCTGAATCATTTAATGTTCTCGTAAGAGAATTGCAAGGTCTCTGTTTGGATGTTGTCATCGAATAATGATGAGCTCTGACAGTTGTTGAGTTGAACCTGGAGATTCGTCTCCCATTAAAGTAGAACTATTTATACATCCAAATGGAGAAGTTCGATGCAAGCGCATTCAATTCCCCGAAAAGGATTTTCTCAGATAACAATTAAGATCGCATCGCCCGATGAAGTGCTCAACCGCTCCATGGGTGAAGTGACCAAACCTGAAACGATCAACTATCGCTCATTCAGACCAGAAAAAGATGGTCTCTTTTGCGAAAAGATCTTTGGCCCCATACGAGATTGGGAATGCGCATGCGGAAAGTATAAGCGCATTCGCTATAAAGGTATCGTATGCGATCGTTGCGGAGTTGAGGTAACTCAGAAATCCGTACGTCGTGAGAGAATGGGACATATCATGTTGGCAGTACCGGTGGTACATATCTGGTTCCTCCGTTCTTTACCAAGCAAGATTTCTCATGCTCTAGGCATGATTACAAAAGATGTTGAACGAATCGTCTACTATGAATCATATGTGGTGGTTCAGCCGGGAAGCACAGGACTAACAAGAAAAGATCTTCTTACTGAAGAACAATATCTTGAAGTCATGGCATCGCTTTCTACAGCTGAAAGAGCCATGGATGATGATGATCCAAAGAAATTCATTGCATTGATTGGTGGCGAGGCGATTAAAGAATTGCTAAAGCGCATTGATCCTGAAAATGATTTTGAAACACTTCGAATTCAGTTGCGTGAGGAAACTTCTCAACAGAGAAAGGCTGACTTACTCAAGAGACTTCGTATCCTTGAGGCATTTACAGGTACGGAATTACCCAATAAGTCTCGTCCTGAATGGATGGTGCTTGATGTTGTTCCCGTTATTCCTCCTGATCTCAGGCCTCTCGTTCCTTTGGAAGGTGGTCGTTTTGCAACTTCTGATTTGAATGACTTATATCGCCGAGTGATCATTAGAAATAATCGCTTGCGCAGATTGATTGACATCAAAGCTCCTGAAGTGATTTTGCGTAATGAAAAGCGTATGCTTCAAGAATCTGTGGATGCACTCTTCGACAATAGTCGTCGTAGTGTCCGCTCAGAATCACAAAGAGCGCTCAAATCACTTGCCGATGTACTCAAAGGTAAAACTGGTCGATTCCGTCAGAACCTTCTCGGTAAGCGTGTCGATTATTCAGGTCGTTCCGTTATCGTTGTTGGTCCTGAATTGAAGATTCATGAATGTGGTCTTCCAAAAGATATGGCTGTTGAATTGTTCAAGCCTTTCATCATTCGCAAATTGATTGAAAGAGGACATGTCAAAACAGTTAAAAGTGCCAAGAAATTGGTTGAAAGAAAAACCAATGAAGTATGGGATATTTTGGAGAAGGTGATTGATGGTCATCCAGTGATGCTCAATCGTGCTCCGACTTTGCACAGACTTGGTATTCAGGCATTCCAGCCTCGTTTGATTGAAGGGAAGGCAATTCAATTGCACCCACTAGTAACAACAGCTTTCAATGCCGATTTCGACGGCGATCAGATGGCTGTTCACTTACCGATCAGTCATGAAGCTCAGCTTGAGGCATTGCTTCTTATGCTTGCTTCTCATAATATTATGCACACGCAGCATGGTGATCCAATTGCGGTTCCTTCACAGGACATGGTTTTGGGTGCATATTATTTGACAAAGCTTCGTCGTGGCGCAAAAGGAGAAGGAAAGATATTTGCTTCTGCCTCTGAGGTAATCATTGCATATAATTCCAAGCAAATTTCATTGCATACCAAAATCAAAGTTCGCATTGATTCTGAGCAAGGAAAGCGCTCACAACTTATTGAAACAACTGTCGGTCGAGTAATCTTCAATCAAATCGTTCCAAAAGAAATGGGCTATTTGAATGAGCTCTTGACAAAAGGTCGTTTGCGTCAAATCATTGGTTTGTGTTTCCGTAAAGCCGGACTTGCAAAGACAGTTGAATTCCTTGATAATTTGAAGGAAATCGGATTCCTCACAGCTACACGCGGTGGATTGTCTGTATCTATTTCAGATGTTGTGATTCCGGATGAAAAACAAACAATCATTGATAAAGCTCAAGAAACAGTTGACAATATCGAAGAATACTATCAGAATGGTGTGATCACTTCAGGTGAGCGCTATAATAAGATCATCGATACTTGGTCCAATGCGACGAATCGTGTAGCTGACAAACTCTATTCAGAGCTTCAAAGAGAATCTGATGGTTTCAATACTTTCTGGATGATGCTTGACTCTCAGGCTAGAGGTTCGAAAGAACAGATTAGACAGCTTGCCGGTATGCGAGGTTTGATGGCCAAGCCACAAAAATCACTTACCGGGTCTAGCGCCGAATTGATTGAAAATCCGATTATTTCAAACTTTAAAGAAGGTTTGACAATTCTCGAGTATTTCATTTCAACACACGGTGCTCGTAAGGGTCTCGCAGATACAGCGTTGAAGACAGCTGATGCTG
>JBIKKD010000059.1:0-7715 GCA_044360565.1 Kapaibacterium sp. (SeqCode) | reverse complement strand
GACCCACTGATTTTTCTGCATTGTTGCCTTCACTTTCAAAAGATGAAGCTAGACTCTATGATCTCATCAGAAAGCGTGCAATTGCCTCTCAAATGGCTGATGCAAAATTGGAAAAGACGACTATTACAATTGAGATAGATCCCAAATCACAATACTCATTCATCGCTACCGGTGAAGTAATCAAGTTTGATGGTTTCTTGGCTGTATATTCCGAATCTCATGATGAAGAAAATGAGCAAGAAGATTCCAAACGATTGCCGGCTGTATCAAAAGGTGAATCATTATTGAATCAATCCATCAAGGCCATTGAACGATATTCAAAGCCATCTGCCAGATATACAGAAGCAAGTCTCGTAAAAAAACTTGAAGAATTGGGAATCGGAAGACCAAGTACTTATGCTCCGACCATTTCCACGATCCAAAAGCGTAATTATGTTATTAAGGACAATCGCGATGGAAAAAAACGCGAATATGTTTCTTTGACATTGGAAGCAGGAACCATCACAAAAGAAACTCTCTCGGAAAATCATGGAGCTGAGAAAGCAAAATTGTTCCCTACCGACATTGGAATGATTGTGAATGATTTCTTGGTTGAAAACTTTGGAAATATCGTTGATTACAATTTCACGGCTCAAGTCGAAGAGCAATTCGATGAGATAGCAAGAGGAGAATTGGAATGGTATAAGATGCTCGAAGCATTCTATACTCCTTTTCATTCTGAAGTGACAAAGATCATGACAGGACCCCAAAAAAGAGCATCAAGCGCTCGTGAACTTGGAGCAGATCCTGCAACGGGGCTTACAGTATATGCCACAATCACACGATTTGGTTCGGCAGTACAGATCGGTGAAATCGGAGCGGAAATACCTCCCAAATTTGCCAGTCTGAAACAGCATCAATCGATTTCAACTATTACTTTGGAAGAAGCACTCGATTTATTCAAATTACCTAGATCGCTTGGTCTTTTTGAAGAGAAAGAAGTAAAGGTCGGGATAGGTAGATTTGGTCCATATATCGTTCATAATTCCGTATTCACATCATTGAAACCGGAAGATGATCCATATACCATCGAACTTGAAAGGTCGATTGAATTAATCATACAAAAGAGAGAATTACAAGCTTCACGATTGATTAAAGCATTCCCTGAACAAGCTGAAATAACGATCGTGAATGGAAGATTCGGACCCTATATCAGCTTTGGAAAAAGCAATGTAAAAATTCCAAAAGGAACAGATCCTGCTTTATTGACTCTTGAACAATGCTTTGCTTTTGCAGAAGAGCAAGGTAAAACATTGCAGAAAGTTGCCCCGAAATCCAAAAGCTCAACGAAACAAAAAGAAACAGCCACAAAAAAAGCCACTGCGGCTAAAAAAACTACGGCTAAAAAAAACACTACCAAGAAGACTACAGCCAAAAAAGTCGTGAAAAAGAAAAAAGAATAATCAACTCATCATTCTCTTCCAGAATGTAGACTCTATCATTGGATCTTTGAGCCTCTCAATTTCCTCAAATGCAGGGTACCATTCTTTGAAATGTTTGGGACTCATTCTGGCATCTTTAGCAGGATAGACCCTTCCTCCAACTTCTTGTAATATCTCGTCAAATTGATCAAGTAATGTCAATGTTTCTCTGCCTCGCATTGGAAAATCCATTGCGATTGTCATCCCCGGCATTGGAAATGAAAGCAATCCCTTGGATTGAATATCTCCGAATGATTTCAATACTACAAGAAATGATCCCATTTTTTTCTTGTTCATCAAACCCAGCATTTCCGATATGATTTCACGGGCTGATTCATGAGGCATCACACACTGATATTGCAGAAAACCACTTTTACCATAGAGTTTATTCCAATCTCCCAGTGCATCAAGTGGATAGAAAAATGGAGTATAATGGATAGTTGATTGTTTGATTTTCTTGAACTGTTTTCTGAAATACAATTCATTGAAAAGTGAAATGGAATATCTATTCAATAGAATTTCAGGAGCTTGAAAAGGTATTGAAATCGATGATCTTGGTGCAGCTAATTCATTCTCTGCCACAAAGTTTCCACTCGTGTAAAGACCTCTCAATTCCCGGGCATCACCTGAGAAACAATCGAACCAAGAAACTGTATAATCGCAAACTGCTTCTTCCCTTTTTGCAATTTCAACATATTCATCATACCCATGATATTGTTCGGTTTTTGATTCAATCATTGATGATGGAATTTTGGTCAAAGAAAATTCAGCCCATGCAATAATCCCCGTCAAACCCAATCCACCGATTGAAGCATGAAACAATTCCGAATTTTCAAACTCAGAGCAAATGAGTATTTCCTCTTGATCAGATCTGATGAGTCCGATTCTATTGACATGATTGCCAAATGTACCGGCTTTATGATGATTTTTTCCATGTATATCATTAGCAATTGCCCCACCAACCGTGATATATTGCGTACCCGGAGTCACGGGTAAAAAATATCCTTCAGGAACAATGACTGCCAACAGTTCATGGAAAGTTGTGCCGGCTTCGCATAGCATTATACCTTTTTGTCTGTCAAATGCAATGAGTTTATCCATTCCTGTCATATCAAGCAATATGCCATCATTATTCAAACATGAGTCACCATAACTTCTCCGCATTCCGATAGGAAGGAAGGGTGATTCAAAACCACGAATAGTTTGAAAAATGCGATCCTGCCAAGCGATATGATGTACAGCCCTTGGGTTGGAAGCAGGATAATTACCAAATGAGTTCATGTCGCAAACCAAATGGTAATACTGATGATTGTCAGAACGATATATGTCATTGGAGTTTTCGCCATGCTGATAATCGGATCATCATTCATTCTGCCTCTGTGGGCAATAAGCCACATTTGCAATAACCATGTGAGGATTGCAGGACAAATCAACCAGATATATGCCGGATACTGATAAAGTTTTCTGACCGCATCGCTGTTTATGTATAATGCGAGTACCATAATTGAAAGCATTGCAGAGGATAATCCGGCAGTAAGCAGCATGATGGAGTCCTTTGTTCCATATCCTCTTCCTGGTAATTGGTCTAGTTCATCTTTACGAGCAATCAATTCAGAATATCTTTTCACAAAAGCCAGACTCAAAAAGAAGAACATTGAGAATCCCATGAGCCATTCGCTCAAAATGACATTCGCGGCCTGAGCACCTGCAATCAAACGAAGTGTATATAATCCCGCCAAGAGCATCACATCAAGTATGGCAATTTTCTTTCCATACATACTATAATACGATGTCACAGCAAGATAAACTCCCAATACAATGATGACATTCACCGGGAGAAATATCAAGGCTGAGAGGATTGATGTAATGAGAAGAAAAGCATATAATGTTATCCCAACAGGAATGGTTATTTCACCCGATGCTATTGGCCTAAGTTTCTTCCGGGGATGCATTCTATCGGATTGTAGATCAAGCAGATCATTCATGACATAAACTGAAGATGCAAGCAAGCCAAAGACAAAGAATGTGAGTGTCAAGGATGTAAATACTTCAATATTCATCACATGCGCCAGCAAAGCGGGTATGAACACAAGAGTATTCTTAACCCATTGATACATGCGTATTTCATTTACATAATCTGTGATTCTAGATTTCTTACCCGGATCAATAATAGTGGCGGTCGAATATGACCTCATGATATGAGAAGTTATTGAAGGTGAATCACCTACATACATAACTTCATGAGCTTGATTCCATATTGGTATGTCTGCAAGATCATTGCCGATATATGCAAATTCTCTGCCCAATGAATGCTCAACAATTGCTCTTGCTTTGACTTCCCCTTTCATATTGATTTGTGATGTAGAACCTATACAGTCATCAATCATGGGAAATCTTCTTTTTACTTCAAGTGCAATCTCATGCATTGATGCAGTTGCAAGAATGATCTTTACACCTTGTTTATGATGATCATTTATGATTCTCAGAACTTCATCATGAATTGGCAAGATTGATATATCTGGTATTCCCGCATTTGTCAAGCAATATGCTTTAAATGCAGATTTACCTCTTATTAATGAGAACAATGCTCCCATGAACTTGATAGGAGATCGAAGAAGTATGATCAATTGCTCCCATAGGATGTCAGTTTTCAGGAATGTTCCATCCAAGTCAACATAGAGCAGAGAATATGTTTTTTTTCTTTCTATCATGCTGAATTAGGTACTTGTAAGATATTCATGGTGACAAAAATACGGGAAATACCGATTGCTTTGCCGTTTGATGAAATGATGTAAGCAATGAATTTTGTAAATTATTACCTGTAAACGCCATATTCCACTATTATGCGTCGATTTATCCAATGCTTGCCTCCCTTATCATAAGAAATTTCATACTGATTGAGTCAGTAGATTTGGAATTTCAACCCGGTTTTACGGTCATTACCGGAGAAACCGGAGCAGGCAAATCAATATTGATAGATGCCCTTTTATGCGCATTGGGTGAAAGAGTTCAGGGTGATATCATAAAAAAAGGTGCAGACAAAGGGTTCGTTGAAGCAATGTTTCGAGTACCGGCTTCAATGAAGTTTCCCAAAGGATTGATTGATGAAGGATATTTTGAGGGTGAGCTTTCGAATAATGACCGATTCATAATCATACGTAGAGAATTTACTTCCAAAGGATTGAATAGATCTTTCATCAATGATTCCCCGGCAACTGCATCGATGGCAAGAAACCTTGGAGAACTCTTGGTGGATTTTCATGGACAACATGATCATCAGTCATTGCTCAGAGTAGATTCCCACTTAACATTTCTTGATGCATTTGCAGATACTACAGAAGAATATTCAGCATATCAATCACAATGGACACTTGTTCGTGACATATCAAATACATACAAGGATTTGATTGAAAGACGAGAAGACATAATCAGGAATAGAGATCAAGTACTTTTTGCTCTTCGTGAAATTGAAGATATTTCTCCGATTCCGGGTGAACTTGAGAAACTCGAAATTGAACTCTCACGGATAAAACATTCTGTTTTCATTACAGAAAAGCAGCATGTCTTGTCACAAATTATCCATGAAGATGATGCTTCCGTTCAATATTCCATTGGCAAAATTCGGATGATATTGGAAGAATTGTGCAGGATTGATATAGGTTATGAAACGGCATTACAAGAGCTACAATCTGCATCTGCATCCATAGAGGAAGTATATGAAATCGTAAAAGCCAAGAAATCGGAAGAAGATATCGATCCTGATTCCCTTCAAGAAAGAATTTCAAAGTTGATTTGGTTAAAGAAAAAGTATGGTTCATTCGAACATGTGTTTGAAGTCTGGAATACATTGAAAGAACAAGCTCTATTGTCTGACGACATAGATGGCGAGATAGTAGCTTTGAGTGATCGTTTATTGAATGATCAAAAGATACTTGGATTGAAAGCAATGGAGCTATCTCAAAAGCGTAATTCAGCAATCTCTCGACTTGAATCATTTGTTGAATCTAATTTACAGCTGATGGGAATTGAAAAACCAGCCTTCAAAGTATCCCAAACTCACGAATCAATGAGATCAGCAAATGATACACATGTAAAAGCAATCACCAAATCAGGAGAATATTCCGCATTTTCACATGGCATAGACATAGTGGAATTTATGATAAGCTTGAATTCAGGTGAAGAGTGCAAGCCACTTGCAAAAGCTGCTTCAGGCGGTGAAATTTCTCGCATCATGCTATCATTGAAATCACTCATCAATGAAAAGGCAGGTGTTCCGGTAATGGTATTTGATGAAATCGATACAGGCATCAGTGGTAAGGTAGCAAGAAAAGTGGGAGCTGTGATGAAAAAGCTTGGCTTACATAAACAGATCATTGCAATCAGTCATTCTCCACAAATATCCTCACTTGCCAATCATCATATATTGGTTAAAAAAACATCTGAGACAGATACGACAAAAGTTCAAGCAATGCTTGTGAACGATGAAAATAGAGTACATGAAATCGCCTCACTCATAAGCGGTGCGACCATTACAAAATCAGCAATTGAATCGGCAAAAGAATTATTAATGGCACAAGATTTACAAAAGGGATGATACTATGATTCCATATAACCATACTGGATATGATCGTTATGATCTTGAGAGGGATTTGACAGATTTCCTGGATCCGATTGACATTCACAGAGTCATGAGTGCCTATGATCTTGCGGAGGAGGTTCACCATGACCAAAAGAGGAATGATGATTCTCCTTATTTTTATCATTGTGCCCGAGTTTGTCGAATCCTATTGAAAGAAATACATGTTAAAGATCCTGACATTCTCATAGCCGGATTGACACATGATGTGCTTGAGGATTCCCCTACATTGACACAGGAAGTATTAGCTTATAATTTTGGTGAATATGCGGCATTCATTGTTCAGATATTGACAAAGAATCTCGATGAGCAAAAAGTGGATCCTGAATCTATTGAAAGAGCACATGTGGAATTACTCGCAAAATCTCCTTCGGACTGCTTAATCATCAAGCTCGCAGCCAGATTGGATAATTTCAGATGTTTGGATTTTCAACTAAAGAGAAATCCCTTGATTTATGTCAATAGAACAAATGAATTATATCTTCCTTTGGCAGATTCGTCCAATAATGCATTTCTTCAAAAGTTGTCAGAAGAGCTAAAAAAAGAACGAAATAAATTCCTTGGATGACATGAATACAACTGCAATAGAAATACATGATTTAACTGTTTCTTATTATAGAAAACCTGTTTTGTGGGGAATTGACTGCGAAATTCCCGAGGGTGAAATGACAGCCATCATAGGTCCGAATGGAGCAGGTAAATCAACTCTCATGAAAGCAATGCTTGGTCTCATACCTCACGCAAGTGGTTATTCATTGTTTTGGGGTCAAGACATACATCAAGTGAGATCAAAAATTAGTTATATGCCTCAAAGAGAATCCGTTGATTGGGACTTCCCAATCAATGTTGAACAAGTTGTCATGATGGGCAGGAATCAATCCATAGGTATATTCAAAAAACCAAGAACTGCGGATCATTCACTCGTTTCTCAAGCATTGGAACAAGTAGGGCTTGAAGCATTTGCGAAAAGACAAATATCTGAACTATCAGGTGGACAACAACAAAGAGTGTTTCTTGCACGCGCATTGGTCCAAGATGCTGATATCTATCTTATGGATGAACCATTTGCAGGTGTTGACATAGGGACTGAAGAAATGATCATGAATGTATTGAAATCCATGAAGAAGGCAGGTAAAACTATCATTGCCATTCATCATGATTTGATGTCAGTATCTCAACATTTTGACAATGCACTTCTTCTTAATTTGAGGAAGATTGCTTTTGGTAAAACAAAGGATGTCTTGCAGGACCCAATATTGCAAGAAACCTATGGTGGAAAATTGAGCATTCTAACTGAAGTGGGACAATTGCTGGCAGTTGAACAGAGAAATACCAGAAAAGGATAAAAAAAATGGCGTATTCAATGAATACGCCATCTAACTACCGATTCTTCTTTTTATGACGATTTTTGCGCAGACGCTTTTTGCGCTTGTGCGTTGCCATTTTATGGCGCTTACGCTTTTTTCCACAAGGCATGGTATCCTCTCAAATACTGTTGAACAATCAATTATTTATTATTGAATTACATCTGTTGCAATAATAGCGTGGCTTTTTCCACGATTTCCGGTGCATCACCCTTCTCGACACATTTATTCATCCATTCTTTCGCTTTGGATTTA
>JBIKKD010000058.1:0-7746 GCA_044360565.1 Kapaibacterium sp. (SeqCode) | reverse complement strand
GAGTCCGATCCGCATCCAAAGTGGTCTGGGCTTGAGCAGACCGGGATATAAACCCCAGCCGATGCCGATGATGAATCCAAGAGAGAGAATGAGAGCTTTCATGCAATCAGTTAAATGTGAGCTTCAAAAATACTTTTTTGCCGAATCATTATCACTACTGTTTCCAAGGATTGGTAGCCCAAACGGAAAATTCAGGGATCATGGCTCTGTCATCCAGTTCCAATATGGACTTGATCATATAGGCGATTTCCTGTGAGCGAAGTTTATTTTCAGCCGCTGTGCGCTCGATTCTTTCATCGGAATTGAATGCAGTTGCAACCTCACTTGGATTCACTTGCATCACGCGAATGGAATGCTTGCGAAGTTCATGTTGCCAGCTTTCTGTCATGGCTCTAAGCGCGAATTTACTCGCGGCATAAATACCACCCTTTTCAAATCCGCGTAATGATGCGGTTGAACCGATATTGATGATGGCGCCTTTTTGTTGTTCGATGAAAATTCCTGCAGCTTTTTGTGCCATGAGTGCCGGACCAAATACATTGGTTCTGAAGATATGCTCATATTGCTCCAATGTTGCATCGAGAAGGGTTGGGAATGCACCTAAACCAGCATTATTGATGAGTACATCGAGTCCACCGGCATGCGCCAAAAACTCTTGATATGTTCTATCGATGTCTTCCTGTTTTGTGATATCAGCCACAATCGGAAATGCTCCTGAATAGTCTGCTGCGATTTGCAATCTCTCGCCATTTCTGCCTGTGATGCCGACAATTGCACCGGCATCGACCAAACATTTTGCTGTTTCTTTTCCGATTCCGAGTGAGCCACCGGTGATGAGTATTCTACTGTTTTGAAGTTCCATTATTATAACCTTTCCGTACGCATTGAGCGTGGATTGACGGTGAATTGAAGTGATTGAAAAGCATCTTCGCCGAGATATTTTAGTTTCAGTGCCGCAAGAAAACCGATCATCGCGGCATTGTCCATGCAATAAGAAAGTTTGGGAAGAAAGACAGATATTGGTCTTTTCTCGGAAGCTTCCTGCAAAGCAAAGCGAAGTCTTGAATTGGCAGATACGCCACCGGCCACAATGATATTCTTGATGCGATGTTCTTTGGATGCTCGAAAGAGTTTATGAATCAATACTTCTATGATTGCTTCTTGCACTGATGCACATATATCTTTGAGCGTAGATTCATCCTGAATGCCATTTGGGAATTCTTTTTGTAGAAAATATCGAACCGATGTTTTGAGTCCTGAAAAACTAAAATTATAATTGTCTTCATGCATCAATGCACGCGGAAAAGTATATGCTTTGGGATTTCCTTCTTTGGCGAGTGCATCAATGCGGGGTCCTGCAGGATAGCCCAGACCTAGCATCTTCCCGATTTTATCGAATGCCTCACCGGCGGCATCATCTTTGGTATTGCCAATCGCGATTTCTTCGCCGAATTCTCTGACGAGGAAAATGCTGGTATGACCGCCACTCACGATAAGCGCGATGAATGGAAATCCGCATTCGGGATGTTCGAGCATTCCACTATAGATATGTCCTTCGATATGATGCACGGGAATGACGGGTATGCCCAATTTCAAACCCAATCCTTTGGCAAATGATGAACCAACAAGGAGCGCTCCAGCAAGTCCGGGTTGTGTGGTTACTGCAATGGAAGTGAGATCAGAATACTCTTTGCCTGCTTCTTTCATTGCTTTCTCGACAATCACAGAAATGGCTTGCAAATGCGCTCTGGATGCGAGTTCTGGAATCACTCCGCCATATTGCTCATGAATGGTTTGCGATGAAATGACATTGCTCAATACTACTTCATCATGAATGACGGAAGCAGAAGTTTCATCACAAGAACTTTCGATGGCAAGTATGATTTGACTGCTCATGCAAGGTCCACCACGGTTACGCCATCTCCACCTTCGGGGATGGTTCCATTTCTGAAAGAACTCACGGCAGGATGAAAAGACAATTGTTCATGAATGGCTTTACGCAATGCTCCCGTTCCTTTGCCATGAATGATTGTCACCATGGAGATATTCGCGAGTATTGCATCGGATAGCAATCGTTCTACATCTTTACATGCTTCATCAGCTCGGAATCCACGGAGATCGATGCTGGTTTTTGCATCGAGTTTCAGAACACTTGACATCGATTTTTGCGAATACTCCGCTTTGCGTTTATCGGCTCGATTGGCAAGTTTCAACTGCGACAATTGCGTTTTGAATTTGATTCCATTGAATTCCACGATGGCTGATTCGCTCTCTGGATCCATCATGATGATGATACCCACATCTCGAATATTCTCGCCAATGATCACAGAATCTCCGATTGCAAATGCACCTGATGATTTTTCATCATTCTTTGGCTTTTCATGTAGCTTTTGATTGAGTTCTTTTTTGACGGATTCATATTGCTTTCGAATATCGCCCACATCTTTTTGTTGCTCGCGAATTTCCTTTATTGTCTGCTCAATGAGTCCATTCGCCGAGGCAAGAAGTTCTTTGGCTTCTTCTCTTGCGGACTGCAAATACTCGGCCTTTTTCTTTTTGATCTCCGATGCCTTGATTTCATATTCCTCGCGAAGTATTTGTGCTTTAGAGAGTTCCATTCTTGCGGATTTCAAAGATTCCTCAGCTTGCATACGAAATGCCTGAAGCGATGCAATACTCTCTTCAAGTTCGGAGTGTTTGTCACCAAGATATTCACGGGCTTGTACCATCACACCTTTCGACATCCCGATGGAATTTGCAAGCGCGAATGCATAACTATTGCCGGGAATACCTGAGAGAAATGTATATGTCGGAACAAGATGCACTGGATCAAATTCCATGGATGCATTCAGTAATTCTTTGCGATTGAGCGCATAACTTTTGAGTGAAGACTGATGTGTCGTGACGATGAACATTGCCTTTTTTTCAATGCAATGATCGAGAATCGCCGAGGCCAGCGCGCTTCCCTCTTGCGGATCAGTGCCCGAGCAAATCTCATCGATCAAAATGAGCGAAGAATCATCGGCATGATCGACGATGTCTTTGAGTCGCATCACCTGCGAAGAAAATGTACTCAGATTATGTTCAATAGATTGATGATCACCAATTGCGCAGAAGAGAGATTTCGGGCTTGTGCGACATTCCCCGAGAGGAAATATTCCAGATAATGCCATTGCAATATTGAGTCCGATGCTTTTGAGAGCAACTGTTTTACCGCCGGCATTTGGGCCCGATATGAGATGTCCAAGAATGCCCGAACTAAACTCAATCGATAGTGGAATTGGTTTCTTGCCTTGTCTTGCAAAGAGCAAAGGATGATAGACATGTCGTAACTCAATTTCTGAATCTCTTGAAATCACGGGTTTCATGCCATTCATGTCGAGAGCATATCGCGCCTTTGCAAAGAGTGCGTCAAAATGTGCAAGGACATCTGTAGAACCGAGTATCAATACTGCTTCAGAGGCAATCTCGGCTGTCAGCATCGTGAGTATTCGAATCATTTCTCTGCGCTCTTCGCCAAGAAGCAGAGAAAGTTGATTATTCATTTCAACGATTTCTGATGGTTCGACAAATACAGTTGCACCTGTATTTGACACTCCATGGATGATTCCGGGAAGCGTGCGCTTTTCAGAAGCGCGCATCGGTAAAACGAAGCGACCTTCTCTTTGCGTGATGAATTCTTCGGTCACCAAGTCTTCTGCTGATACTTTCGAGAGTAATTTATTCAGTCTTGAACGCAGGCGAGAGGAAGTTTCAACAATTTCTCTTCTGATATGCGACAATTCCTTGCTCGCCGTATCGCGAATTGCACCCGTATCATCAATGGCATCGGTGATATGTTTTTCAAGGAATCTATTTTCATAAAACCCATCGGCAAATTGAGCCAAAATGGGAGAGGTTTCCGCTTTATTCTTGAAATACGATGAAAGTAATCTGCAAGCACGCATGGCTTCATAGACATCCAATAATTCGGATGCATTCAAAAAACTACCGGTAATCATCGACTTCTGAACGGCATTTCTGATATCGGAAATCCCCTCGGATGGTAGTACTTCGCCTTTTACGAGTAAATCACGCAATTCACCGATGCGATCATGCTCGAGCGTGAGCCAAGCGATATCATTAATGGGACGAGCATTGAGAATGATCTCTTTACCCAATTCCGATAAGGCACATTGCGCGATCAATTGCAGAACTTGAGGAAATTCCAATTCTTGCAATGAATCTTCCATCAATCGGTTTTTATTGTCTTGTTTGGGCAATGAATCACTCATTAAACTTGATTAGGGATGTGTTGCGGAAAACAGCGTATTTTTGTCAAAATTACGGATTTGACGGCATTAATACGCCACAGGAACCGCATCATAACAAGCATTGTTGGCATAACATTCCAATTACACAGAAATATCTCCCGCATGAGTCGCAATACTATTAAGAAAAGCACAACAGATCACCTTTCCGATATCCCCGAAGAACTCACGCATATTGCGATTCGAGGTGCAAAGGAGCATAATCTTCGGAATATCTCCTGCGATATTCCACGAGATGAATTAGTAGTGATCACGGGAATTTCTGGGTCGGGTAAATCTTCATTGGCATTCGATACGATTTATGCTGAGGGTCAGAGGCGCTATGTGGAATGCCTTTCGGCCTATGCCAGACAATTCTTGGGGATGATGAAAAAGCCGGAAATCGATAGCATTGAAGGTCTCTCGCCGGCGATTTCCATTGAGCAAAAGTCCATAGGGAATAGTCCTCGCTCCACCGTTGGAACCGTAACAGAAGTTTATGATTATCTGCGATTGCTTTATGCCAAAATCGGTATTCAACATTGCGTGACTTGTGATATTCCCGTACATAAACAAAGCACTGAGCAATTGGTCGAGATGCTTCTCACCAAACCGGAAGGCATGCGCATCATGATTCTTGCGCCAGTGGTAAAAGGGCGTAAAGGACATTATAAAGAACTCTTCGAGCAATTCCGTAAGCAGGGTTATACGAGAGTCCGCATCGATGGCGAGATCACTGAAATCTCTGAAGGAATGCAGGTTTCAAGATATAAAACGCATTCGATTGAGCTCATCATTGATCGCTTGATGATCAGCAAAGATGCTGAATCGCGACTCACTGAATCTCTTGAAATCGCCCTCAAATTAGGTGAATCTGTTGTCATGATTCTCTCCGAAGAAAAGCCGAATGAATGGATTGAATCATTGCATTCAACACTCAATACATGTCCTCAATGTGGCGCGGGTTATGACACACTTGCTCCAAATGCCTTCTCATTCAATTCTCCTTTTGGAGCTTGTTCTGATTGTGAAGGACTCGGCATCGTAAGTGATTTTGCGGAGGATTTGCTGATTCCCAATCCTTCACTATCACTTGCAGAAGGTGCAATTGGACCAATAGGAAAAAAACGCAAGACACAATTTTGGGATCAAATCATACAACTCTCCAAGCAATTACGATTTGATCTGACCTCTCCTTTTTCTGAATTACCGGACAATATTCGCACTATTATTCTGCATGGTAGCCGAGACAAGGTGAATATCAAAGTTCCCGGAACGAGTTCAATCTTTACAGCACAAGTGAGATTCTCCGGCGTGATTCCACATTTGAGAGAAATCTATCATCAGACTTCTTCATCGGATATCAAGCAAAAACTTGAACAAGCAATGAGTGAAATTGAATGTGAGACATGCTCGGGTGGCAGACTCAAAGCCAATTCACTTGCGGTGAAGATTAATCGAAAGTCAATTTCTGAAATCACGCGACTGGATATCACTCGTGGCATTGAATATATGCATTCACTCTCCAAACTCTTGAATGAAAGAGAGATGATGATTGCTTCCGTGATTTTGAAAGAGATCATTTCACGCATGGAATTTTTACTCAATGTCGGCTTGGATTATCTCTCGCTTGATCGATCTGCAAGAACGCTTTCGGGTGGTGAATCTCAGCGCATTCGACTCGCTTCTCAGATTGGATCGCAACTCGTTGGTGTTACTTATGTGCTCGATGAACCAAGCATCGGACTTCATCAGCATGACAATGGAAAATTGATTCATTCACTCAAGCAATTGCGCGATCTTGGCAATACAGTCCTCATCGTCGAGCATGATCGCGAAATGATTGAACAAGCAGATCATTTGATTGATATCGGACCGGGTGCCGGCGTGCATGGCGGCAGAATTGTGTATCAAGGTTCGCCCGATGAAATCAATGTCTATACCAAAAAGAATACACTCAAATTTCCCGAATCCACCACTGCACGATATTTATCCGGCGAGGATGATATCGAATTGCCTGATGAAAGGCGCGCAGGAAATGGAAAAGTTCTTGAACTCAAAAATGCCACGGGACATAATCTAAAAGGTATTGATGTTCGAATTCCTCTTGGTACTTGGACTTGCATCACGGGCATGAGTGGAAGCGGTAAATCCACGCTCATGAATGATACTTTGTATCCTATTCTCTCAAGGCATTTTCACCATGCTTTGATTTCACCTCTTCCGTATGGCTCGATAGAAGGTTTGGAGCATATTGATAAAGTGATTGAAATCGATCAAGCGCCGATTGGCAGAACTCCGAGAAGCAATCCGGTAACATATACAGGTGTGTTCACGCAGATTCGTGATTTCTTCACGCAACTTCCTGAGTCAAAAGTTCGCGGATATAAGCAAGGTCGATTTTCATTCAATGTTCCGGGTGGTCGCTGCGAAGAATGCGAAGGCGCAGGCATGAAAAAAATTGAGATGAATTATTTGCCTGATGTGTATGTCAATTGCGACATGTGTGGCGGGAAGCGCTACAATAATGAAACCTTGCAAGTGAAGTACAAAGGCAAAACCATTGCTGATGTTCTCGCAATGACCATTGAAGAATCTCTCGATTTTTTCAGTGAGCTTTCTTCCATCAAGAGAAAATTGCAAACCTTGCATGATGTGGGATTGGGGTATATCACGCTTGGTCAGCAAGCTCCAACCTTATCCGGCGGTGAGGCACAACGCGTGAAGCTTGCAACGGAATTATCGAAAATTTCAACAGGAAAAACGCTGTATTTATTGGATGAACCTACAACCGGTTTACACTTTCAAGATATAACGCATCTGGTTCGCATCATCAATAAACTTGTTGAAAAAGGCAATACAGTGATTGTCATTGAGCATAATCTCGACATGGTAAAATGTGCTGATTGGGTGATTGATCTTGGTCCTTATGGCGGAATGGGCGGTGGTGAGATCATTGCCGAAGGTACTCCCGAACAGATCATCAAGAGCAAGAAAAGCATCACGGGAAAATATCTGAAAAAGGAACTTGAGCGTAGTAAGCTCATTCAACAAAAAAGGATATCTCAGTAAAGAGATATCCTTTGATTTGTC
This sequence comes from Kapaibacterium sp. (SeqCode), assembly GCA_044360565.1. Lineage (GTDB taxonomy): Bacteria > Bacteroidota > Ignavibacteria > Kapaibacteriales > UBA961 > UBA961. The sequence goes on along the minus strand of JBIKKD010000058.1, from coordinate 364 downwards.
GTGCATGATTCAATCACACATCGAGATTCTTCACATACTGGGCATTCTTCTCGATGAATTCTCTTCTGGGCTCCACTTTATCACCCATCAAAGTATCGAATACCAATGAGGCTTCCGCGGCATTTTCAATGCTCACTTGAAGAAGAGTACGCGTATCGGGATTCATCGTTGTAGACCACAATTGATCGGGATTCATCTCTCCAAGACCTTTGAATCGCTGAATATTGATACCATCTACGGTTGTACTTTCAACTGATTCAGGATTGGTTTCATCAACAAGTCCTTTGTCTTTTCTGATTCGCTTGATGATTTCATCACGCTCTTGATCATTATAGGCATAATGTTCTTGCTTGCCTTTTTTCAC
>JBIKKD010000297.1:0-7883 GCA_044360565.1 Kapaibacterium sp. (SeqCode) | reverse complement strand
ATACTACAGGAAGAGAATTGATAACTGTTGATGTTCTTACGCAAGTGCTATCTAAAGCAGTACCACCAAATGCTACAACAGGTACCAATTCATGTGCACCAATCATAGGTGGATTTCTGCGAAGTGTTCCATCAATATCTACATTGGTATTACCACCATTGATATTGCTGATATTTTGATCACCACGAAGAACAACATTGATATCACCAATATACATATCAAACGGAGCTGGAAGGAATGTTAATTGATTCCATCTGTTGATTGAGTTAATATCCAATAATGTTCCTGAATACCATGCACTTGGTGATGTTCTTGAGATACCTGCTGAGAAACCAACATTAGTACCGCATGATGAACATGTCGTTGTGCTATTGCGAATATTATTGAAGTCAGAAGTTAATGGATTACCACCTGAAGTAATTGTGTAGGCATAACCATTATTAGTATTGTTAATGATATTATTTACAATTCTTGTTCCAACTGTACTTGCACCTACCAAATTCAATGCTGCTGCAAGTGTTGTAACAGGAGCATTAACAATAAGTGTATTAAAGTAGATATTTGTGTTTGAGAAGTTTTGAGCTGTCAATGCAAAAGTTGTATTAGAAATACCATTACCAACTTTAATCATATTATTATGAATTTCAGCAGGTGATGTAGTATTGCCATTCTGAGCAAATCTAAATCCTGTACCAAATCTGTTGAAATTGATATTATTAGATCTATAATTACCACCAATCAGGTTCCGTTCTACATCCAATGCTGTAACAGGAGATGGATTAGCAGACAATGTAGTCATGGTATTTCTCACAAATGAAGGCAATTGGAGATTACGCATGAATACGCCGCGTGTATAGAAATTGGTAAATGTATTACCTGTCATATTAGTATTGGAAGAACCAACAGCACCAAAGCCACCGTCCAACCAAATATGAGCATCACCATTACTGAAACGGTTATTTGTAAATACAAGACCATCTGTAATATTACCTACATCACTCATAACCAAATAGTTATCTGGACCCATAAGTGATGTATTTACACCGTTAAACGCACAATTTGTAAATACTAAATCACGAGTAAAATTGGAAATTCCTTGATTTGCCAACCAGAAGAATCTAGCCACAAGTGCACTACCATCTGCTTGGAATGTGATTCCATCAAATGTTGTATAAGCATTACCAAGAACTCTGAACATGAAATTATTAACTCCAGGTCCATTATTTGGTGCAACGAATACAGGATCACCTGTCATTGCAGGATCTTTTCTAAATATTATTCGCTTTGTAGGAGAAGCACCTGGAACACCTTGTGTTTGAGCTGTTACTTGACCGATTTGACCTTGTGTATTTGTATATGCACCAGGACGAACATTGAATGTTACAGGTCCAAGAATACCACCATAAGTCAATGCAATAGCTACTTGATTCGGATTGGTAAACCAATTTGTTGGTGTTGGAGTACCACCAACCCAATATTCGCCACCATTGAGTGCAGGACCGATAAATGCATCCAGTGTATTATTTGTAGGTACATTATCGCCAGTTGCAAATACAGACTTTACAGATGAAGGCGGTATGCTTACCTGAATACGATAAGGCGTTAATGGATTACTTACATCAAGGTTAGATACCAAAGGAATTGCTACAGAGTTATTTCCTGCAAGCGGTGTATTGTAAGTTGCAGTAACAGGAGGAACAACATCTGAACCATCGGATACGCGTGTAACAGATGCTGTATATTGACATTCTGTCATTGTTACAACACCGATATTAGTCAATGTAAATCCTACATTGTACGTACCGGGTGCTACAGGAGAAGCAACACCTGAACCATCACCAGGATTTGTTACTGATACTGAAGTTGGAGATGCATCTGCAAGTGGTGGGAGAATAGTGATATTATAATCTTCTGTTTCACCCATGGTGGAACTACAAGGACCCCATGCATATTGGTAATATTCTGTCATGCAGCGCATGCGAAGAGTACCAGGAGTAACATTTGCAGGGATTGTTATCGTTGCGGTATATGTTGCTGGGCTATTTGGACTAGGTCCCGCCATGAACAATTCACCACCAGAAGCGGCAGGTACATCATTAAAAACACCATCACGGTTAATGTCAATCCACATCTTGAATCCACCACCACCATTATATGTAGCTGGCCAAGTCGGATCAGAAAACTGAGTTTGAACACTGACCGAAGTAGGGGAACCAGACAACATGGAGAAACTTACACCAGGAAAAAAGGTGTAATAGGTTGGATAAGGACATGCAGGTGTAGGATTTGAGGCACTACCAACCGTTACATTTGTAATCCAGTTGATATACGGGCCTGTAGTACAACTGTGACCCCAATAGGCCGGTGTACAATAAGTCTGAGCTTTGGCACTTTGGGTGAAAAACACCCCGCCAAGCGTCAGAATAATCGCAAGTGCTACTTGATAAAGTCTTGCAACTTTTAACATAGTAAACCTCTCAGTTTGATAAATAAATTATATAATAAGATAATATAAGTATATACAAATCAAGTGCTTATGCATCTTTACAGAAGATGGCTAACACCATCGTTCTGATATAAGGAGCTACATCAGAATACAATATACAAAACTCAATAACAATTCAAAGCCATTGAAAAAAAATAATACGGCTTATTTTTTTCTTTCCATCTGCATGACAGGTAATGTTGGAAGAGCATTTTGACCATCAAAGTGACCTCGATCCAAAACACCGGATTTTATCAATGAATCCATGCAAGCAGACTTCATTTTATGCAAACCTTGAGTATAATCATTAAGGTATAATGCATAAGTCTCCATGGGTAACTGATTTTTGACTATCACTTCCCTTTGGGCAATCATTGCCATGCGAAATGTATAATTAAGTACTGAATCACATTCCATTATGACTGTATGATCATTTTTGGCATTTCCTACACATTCACACCATTGTTTGGCATAATCATCTGGTATTTTCATTGAGGAGCAACCAATGAACATGATCATTGGAATCAAAAACAAATTTTTCATGTGGTGACTGTTACTAAAATGAAAACATGGCTTAATTGTTTCATATATTCCATTATTTAATCTTTGCAGTTATTGTTCTAGTCTTTCCTGAACTGTCAAACAACAAAATTTTGGAAATTGATGGATCTGCTTGCAATACATGAATACCTTGACTCAAATGCCCGGATCCATTATGAAACTCATGGCGACGCTTTTTGCCATTCTTATATTCAATGATGGCATGTGTCAACATTTCTGATTGATTCAACTTTAACAAACTTGTTTTTGCATTCAAAGTTTTTTCAAAGATCTGTAGTGTTCCTTTATTGGCTGAAGATAATAACAACAATGAATTCTTGTCTGCTCTAGGCATCATTATCAATGCTCTACCCTCTCCGGGAACATAAAAACCACTTTCTTTAACCGATAATTCCTTGAAACCAAGTTTTCCATCACCTTTTAATACCATTCCAATTCCTGCATCATAACGCCACATATCGCGATCCGGACCATAAAAGTTTCCTGTATGAACCAAATCCAGATTTCCATCATTGTCAATATCTTCTGCAATCATGCCATAGATTGGTGAAATCTGGGAAATCACAGGCAATCTTTTGGTTGTAAATGAACCCTTACCATCATTGATGAGCATAAGACTGTTCATTTCATACACATATCTACTGCCGCCTGAATATAGATTCGTATCTCCACCAACTATGCTTGTAAGTTTGGCATCGGCAAAGCTTTTAGCAAAAAGGTATTTATATCGTAGTGTTGGCATCTGGATAATCAATGAAGCGGTAAGACGAGCCGGATATAATACTGAGTCTTCATATCTTCCATGTAGAAAATCAACTGAGCCATTTTCATCATAATCCTTATAGTGAAGTTCCAATGGAAATTCTCTAGTCGCATGATATCGAGTATTGGTTCCAAGATTTCCAACTACATAGTCAATATCACCATCATTGTCGAAATCACCACCGACTATACTCCGCCAATGACCATTTGTACTGTCCAGTCCTGATTCTTTTGCCACTTCTGTGAATGCACCGGAATTGTTTTTCCAGACTTTGATTCCCATCCAATCGCCAACTGCGATGATGTCCAAATCATTGTCATTGTCATAATCAGTCCAAATGGCAGACTTTATCATGCCTGATTGCAAAAGACCATTCGCCAGATATTCTGTCACATCGGTAAAATGTCCATTCGTATTCAACAGCAAAAAACTTCTGGGTTCTTTTTCAAAATGTCCTGGAATATTGCTCCCACCTACAAACAGGTCATAATCACCATCCTTGTCAAAATCACCGCCAATAACGCAAGATTTACCGACCCGCATAGAAGGCAAAAGTCCTCTCTTAAACATGCCCTTCCCTTCATTGACATATAATCTGTCTTCCATCAATTCAGGTTTATCGGCAGCATCCTCATTTCCACCACTGGCAACATAGATATCCTGATCACCATCTTTATCAGCATCAAAAATCAAGATACTTTGATCTTCATATGATGAATCTTCAAGGAATAATTGTTGTGTTGGCATTTGTGAAAATTGACCCTGATCATTTTGCATGTATATAACAAGTGGTGAACCTTGCGCTCCACCAATAACAAGATCCTCAATACCATCACCATTGATATCTCCCGCGGCAAGTGCAGGTCCTTGAATCGACAATTTATTCGGCAATAATCGCTCACGGAAAAAATCATCATAATCATTTTCCGTGTGAACATAATTCAAACCAAGTGATGGATCTTTCGTGATTTCTTTTAACAAAGGAGTGACTGCAATCGGAGTATTCTTGGGAAGCTTGGCCTTAGATTGATCAAGCGTAATCATTTGATTGACTTTAACATTTTTCAGAACTTCAACTGCACCACCCGGCCAAGTGACTATCACTTCATCAACTTTAGTAGCTTTTCCCAAACCAAAATGTGCATAGGGCGCAACTGAAGAGGCAAGACCACGAGTGGCATTGATTTCAAATGATTGAATGGAATCGCCAATTCTGATTTTGATGGTCGCACCCAATCCATAAGTATTTGCAGTATTCCCTTTACATCTGAATGAGAGATAATTGCCGAGTTGCATTTCTCTCGACATATTCTTATAAACCATTGCCGCTGAATCTATATTGTTAATGACAATTTCCAAATCGCCATCATTGTCTAAATCTGCATAAGCTGCACCGCATGTATTGAAATATACATCCATCCCCCAATCATCTGACACTTTTCTGAAAGTCAAGTCACCATTATTCTTGAATAAATAATTTGGGATTTTTGTTCGATTAATCATCCGCACAACTTTTCCAACATCAAAATGTGTGCTATATTCAACGATATTTCCTTTTTCCTGTGTCGAATCCTTTTCTTCGGGTTGTTTCACCATCCCGATTCTCTTCATCTCATCATGCGTGATGCCATACTTCGTAAAATCCTGGTCCATGATATCATGCTTCAGTCCATTTGCGATAAAGATGTCTTTCCATCCATCATTGTCTAAATCGGCAAAGAATGAGCTCCAACTCCACTCGGTTGCTTCAACACCTGAAAGTTGCGCTACATCACTGAATCGACCATTTCTTCGATTAAGTTGCAACACATTTTGTACAAATTGAGAAGAATCAAAAGTATTGCTAAATGTTGAAAAATTTAGAAACTGTGTATTGAGTCGTTCATGCTTCTCAGGCAACATATCAACGACAATCATATCATTCCATCCATCATTGTTGAAATCAGAAACATCATTGCCCATGCCAAATGTCACAGTATGCGGAATGCTGTCTTTGGTCTGTCTCTTGAATGTTCCATTTTGCTGATTGATGTATAGATAGTCCTTTTCTTCAAAATCATTTGCAATGAATACATCGGGCCAACCATCATTATTGACATCAGAAGCTGTAGCACTCAATCCAAATGCCTTATGATCGATGCCGCACATTGCGGAGACATCACTGAATGTTCCATCTCCATTGTTGCGCATCATAGAAGGTGTGACACCAACATGACGATGACCAAATTTATGGATGCCATTATTCATGATTAAAACATCAAGATCCCCATCCAAGTCATAATCAAAAAAAGTGGATTGAATGCCATTTGCTGCTCTATCAAGACCATATTCTTTGGCTTTGTCAACAAAATTCCCTTTACCATCATTGACAAATAATTTGTTTGGCTCTTTATTGTATTTGGTTACATATATATCAAGGTCTCCATCAGCGTCTATGTCAACCATCGTTGCACCAAAACCAAATCCTGAAGAGTCCGATACACCCGCAGATGCAGGCGCTTCTTCGAATTTCAAATTCCCTTTATTGATATAAAGTTTGTTTTTATCCAAAAAACAAGTGAGATATATATCCACCAAACCATCACCATTCACATCACCAAGAGCAACACCGCCACTGGCAATTGTAAACAATCTACTCTCCGGCTTGAGTTCAGGATCACCGGGTACGATATTGGTAAAATGTACTCCGGATTCATTGGGAGTCAAGAGTTTCAGGATTTTTGGGACGGGTTTATCGGTACTCTTCTTTGGAATCAAACCCGGACTTTTTGCTTTTGATTCAGGGAGAATCAATGCAAAAAATCCAATGCTGAGTATTTGGAGTAATTTGAAAAATCTATGGTTCATAGTTGAATCTTTAACACATGAAAGTTGCTCAAAATTACGCAAAGAACATGCGTAATCACCTATTCGGTATCAATTCCCAATCCGATTTGTTTCGGAAGAGTATAGCCATGTTTTTTTATGGTGGAAATTGCGAATGAAGTCGATAACACAATACCACTATAAGACTGTTCCTGAAGTCCGTGCGCATATTCAATGCGCAGATATGGAAATGATTGCAGACCGGCGATATTGTCACCGGAAATCACCAATCCCAATCCTAATGCAGATGACCATTGTGTTCCAAATAGAGGATCTCCGGCATTCCATACTGTTCCTGCATCCACAAATCCTGTCGCTCCCAATCGAAGATTCATTGGCAAAGCGAATAAATCTGCACGACATTCCAAGGTCCCTGCCATGCGATTCAAACCAAATCGACGATTGAGCGGAATTCCACGAACCCCTTTGTCATTGTCCAATGTCAATTGTCTGAAGCCATCCCAATTCCATACACTTCTATGACTAAAAAAGCCAATAATTGCCATATTAGACATCGGCATCAAATGTCCGACGGCATCAATCTCCAATGCCGTATTGATCGGAGTTCCTTGTGATATACCACTTCCCGCAGAAACAGAACCGGCAAGATAGAGCTGATTTTTCAGCATGAGATCGCTTTGTTCCAAAAATCCACCAACATAATAATAGGAATTGCCTGAATTCCCATTGAATGGCATAATTCTACCCAAAACGGCGGTTCCCCATGCTCCAATTGGAATATCGCGCTCATTCAAGGTAATGGTGCGATCTGCCAATGAGCCAAAACCCAATAATACTGATTGCGTATTGTCAAATGCCTGTACTGTTTTTACATTTCCTCTTTCTGCTTGCTTGGAATTCACATGAAGCGTAAAGAAAAGATCATCACGACGAGGCAGGAGCCATCCACCCCAAGCGGATAGTTCTTGTGCTTCAAATGAGATTTTTTCAGGATTTTCGCCATTAAACACAAAATCAATGCCTTGTCCGCTATTGAACCGTGCACCATAGAATATGCCACCTGTAGGATTTGGAGTTTTGGAAATATCCAAACTCAATTCAGTGGTGAGCGAATGTGAACGAAGATTAAAACCCAAGCTGAGTGGCACATCAAAAGCCGTATTCCAATGAAATCCCATAATTCCCTGCATTCCGATGCCGAGTTCTGTACGATTGCGAATATCCAGTAGCATGTCCATGGCATGACCG
>JBIKKD010000057.1:0-7909 GCA_044360565.1 Kapaibacterium sp. (SeqCode) | reverse complement strand
AATGGCAATTCTTCCAATCGTGGATGGAATATTTGATTTCAATTCAGCCCATTTGTCGCCGGCATCCTTTGAAATATACACTTTGGAACCACTGGTAGCATACAGAATCGAAGGATTATCGGGTTTGATTTCCATATCCTTTACATCACCTGTAAAGCGAGTCGTAAATGTTATGCCACCATCCGTTGAACGATGGATTCCATTATTCCCACCTACTATGATGATCGAAGGATTAGTTGAATGAACGATTACCCTAGACAATGCTCTTGTGTCTCTTTGCTGATAGTTTAGTCCGGTTTGCGTCCAAGTCATTCCTCCATCAATACTCTTGATCAATCCTACGCTAAATGGAGCTGCTCCGAAATATGTATCAGCACCAAATGCATCACCCGTTGCCAGATAAACAATATTGGGATTGGTTGGATCTGTTGTTATATCAGTAACACCAAGTGTACCTAATTTATCTGTTGTTGTACTCCATGTTTTACCAGCATTTGTGGATTTCCAAGCTCCACCACCGGCAGCGGCGGCCCACATGATTTGATTTTGTCCGGGAGGAATATACACACCATTGACTCTACCAGCACCGCCACCTCTTGGAATATTTGTAGGACCAAGATTTTTCCAATTGGGCTTCAATTGCAGTGTTTTTTCTGACTTAGTATTAATGCTTCTTCTCAACTCCTTTTGATACATATCCTGAAGAATCATAGGCTGAGGAAATTCACCATCAGGCAATACTCTTTGTTTCCAGAACCATTCCCATTTGCGGAATTGATAAAGCATGCCTTCTTTGTAAGAATCATTCTCAAGAGTGGAATTGAATACTTTCTTTTCATTTCCATATTGCTTGTAGAATTCTTTCTGTATGTCAAAAAAGTTGGGTGTAGCATTTCCTTCAAAGCGAAATGCAGGATCTTTTTCGGCATAAACCGAGTGGTTACACACCAAGAAAAAGACTATGATTAGAAATGGCATATTTTTGAACTTATTGTTTTACAAATTTCATGGTCAAAGTACGCATGCTTTGGTCTATCCGTATCGTATAGGAACCTACAGGTAGATCTGCAATCCTGATTTTTTCTGAAATCATTCCGGGGTGACAATCTATTTTCACGGAATATACCGGCTTTCCTTCCAGATCAATAATGGTAATCAATGCTGAATGTGAAATTGAAGGGAATTCGAAAAACAGCATATTCTGAACAGGATTTGGATATACTTTGAATCCTTCCTTTACATCATCATCAGCAGACAATGGAGAATACAGAAAATCATCTGATAATCTGCTGCAATTGTTATCCAATGTAACTCGAACTGTTATCTTCTTTCCATAACTATTCTCACCGGGTGTATATGTTCTTTGTTTGGCATTCAATTTTGCAGAACCATCTTCAAACCATTGATATGCTTGACCAATCACAGAGCTTTGCAATGTATTTTCCTGACGAGAAATAATTGGTTTTTCAGGAGCTTGATTCTTAACTAAATCCAGTACAGATGATGTTGCCACGCATCCATTTGATGATGATACAGTAACTGTATACTTACCTCCATCTTTAACAACAATTCTTCTCGTGGTATCACCTGTAGACCAACGATATGTCTGATTTACTCCAGCATCCAAAGTAATGCTATCACCATCGCAGAGTAGAGTCTTGGAGGGAGTGATCCTTGCAATTGGTGCAGGGTTTACTGTGACAACAATTTGATTTGTCGTGCCAGTACAACCTTCGGTATCAGTCACAGTTGCATTATATGTTCCTGATTGCTTCACAAATATTGATTTTGTTGTTTGTCCATTAGACCATCGATATGAAGAATATGATTCATTTACCTTCAGTTCTACGCTGTCGCCTGCACAAAATGTTAGATTACCTGTTGCAGTAGCAGTGGCTGAAATACCTAAACATCCAACTAAATTACCTTTCCACAAACCTCTTCCATATGTTCCGGCCATGAGAGTCTTTGCCGGATAATTGATCTGCAAATCACGAACAATCGTATTAGGAAGTCCATCACTATAATCAATCCAACCATTCGTTGTTGTATCTCTGTAATAGACTCCAATATCTGTACCGACATATAATCTTTCCGGAGATCCTTTTTCATGAATAATAATATTCGTTGGGATTTTGGGGAGATTTCCAGAAATATCTGTCCAAGTTGCTCCTGAATTGATTGTTTTGAACACTCTTGTGTTTCCAAATCCACCAATCGTCAACCAAGCAATCTTCTCATCATCATGACTAAATTCAAATGATGTTATGGCTCCGACATTGATTCCCGGCAAAGATTTTGCATTCCATGTCTCTCCGGCATCTGTGGATTCATATGCTACCTGATCATTCATGGCAAGTACGATATTTGGATTTGCCGGTGAAACTGCAATTAGCTTCACAGTTGATGCTGTATTAGCGAATGTTGATACTTTCTCCCAGGAACCCGGTGCACCGCCATTTTTTGACTTCCATATATTTCTAAATCCGGCATACATGACTGTAGGATTCTTTGGATTAAATACATATGGAGTTACCCATCGACCACTTTCTTTAGTAACATCGGGATTGAGCGTACCGGCGAAGTCTTTACCGGAATTGGTGGATCTATTCAAGTAGCCATTTTGTATGGCACCATATACAATTGCAGAATTGGTAGGATTTATCAGACATTTCATTCCATCTCCACCAAGAATTTGCGACCAAGAATTGGAAGCAAATCGAGTAGTTCCATTGTCTTGTGCCCCACCCAAATATGATGGATTTAAAGCCTGTGCAGTTGCAACATGATAGTATTGAGTAATAGCCAGTCCATCACTATTATCTGTCCAAGACAAACCATTATTGGAAGATGAAAAAACTCCACCGTCTGTTCCGGCTATAATTGTTTTATCTGAATTGGGAAAATAATCTAAATCATGAATATCAGCATGAACATATGGCTTACCATCAGCGCCATACCAGTGCGCACTAATTTCCCAAGTAGTCCCTCCATCAGTTGATCTCCATACATTTACACCGCCAATGATTACATGGTTTGGTTGTTTATATGAACAAGCAATTGTTAGATCATACCAACCCTGTCCACCTGTACCGGATCCATCAACCGAATGAGAAAGAATATTTGGAGTATTTGATCTTCTCGCCCATGTTTTACCACCATCAACAGAACGATATAATCCGCCAAATCCGGAGCCCTTTGAATTATCCGAACATAATGCATACATATACTCTTGATTCGCAGGACTTATCGCCAATGATATTCTACCAATGGTAGTAGGAATAGTAGTTGTGATTTTTGTCCATGTATTTCCACCATCAGTACTTCTATGAATCTCACTACCAGTACATCCAATCATGATAAGCGGATTATCGGTACGCATTTCAAGATCTCTGAAATTGATATTTGACTTCTTGGACCATGTAACACCGGCATCTGTGGTCACTTGCAAACCTTGACTGGTAGCAGCATATAATTTTCCGGCTGCCTTCGGATCAGCCAAAAGGCGATAAATCTGTTGAGTTTGAGAAGTAACCCAAGTAAGTCCAGTTGGATTCCATGTAGTACCTCCATCTGTAGATTTCACCACACCAATTGTATATGTGGAGCCGGCATCATCATCACCTGTTGCGAGATAGACGATATTCGGATTATTCCAAGGCATTGCAATATCTGAAACACCCATTGAAAACAGATCATCACATGTAGTCTTCCATGTCTGGCCATAATCCGTGCTTTTCCATGCTCCACCGGCAGCACTTCCCGCCCATATGAGATTTGGAAGATTAGGATGCATTTGAATGCAATTGATCCGTCCATTTCCCCCACCTTTTGGAATTTCTATCGGACCTATTATTGACCATTCCGGTTTACTGGATAATCTCTGTTCAAATTTATTTTTTGCCTTAAGAGCATTTTTCTCAAATATCGCATCAGAAATGAGATTAGAGGGTGGGAAAGTACCATCCGGCATCAATCGAGTTGACCAAAAATCTTCCCATCTTTTGAAATGAGTATAATTCTTGTCTGTATGTTCTTTTCTGAGATATCCTGACTTATCATCTGAATAACTCTGTTCAGAATACTTAGGAAATTGCTTGTAAAAGTGATCTCTCATCACTGAGAATTTAGGATCACTTATACCAATGATTCTCTCTATTTGTGAATAGAGGGATACACTCTGAAAAATAAACATCAGAGTAATCAAGAAGAATGTATGCATTCTTTTCATAGTTAAATCAAATCAAAGTGAATATGTAGGGTGTTTAAATTCGTACTGGTAAAATGACTACGGGAATACTTTCCAAATACAATCTTCTTTGAACTGCAAATACAGTGTAATTATGTAACCATTTTGAGAAAATTGATTCTTCCGGAAATACAACTTGTCCGCCAAAAACAACAGTGTGTGGATATCGTTCAACAATTTGTTTTGACAAATCTGCAACAACAGAAACCACATCTGTACCGATATCAGTATATGATTCAGCATAATATCCATTATTACGCATAAAATTCACATACTTATCTGCTTCAGTTGTTATGTAATTTTCAAGGTTGTCAACCTCTTCAGAGCCTTTGAAGTTTCCTGCATCCAAAATACCAACCTGTACGAAAACAAAGTTCTTGAATGTTCCTTCAAATGTTCGCATTACGGTAAAAAGGGTATGAAGTCCTAAACCTGAGAAACCTGATACCAGAAAGACAGCAGTTTTTGCTTTTGTGTCACATTCAGGATATGAATCAGCATTTGCGGGTTCCAGCATTTTATCATCAATTGCCGTCAAAACAAGTTCATCCAATCTCTTCAATTGTTGTGATGTTTGATTATAGTGTCTCTTGAAAGAAAGAACTAGTAAAACCAAACTTCCTGTTAATAGCATTGTTGCCCAGCCACCTTCCGAAAACTTAATGATGACAACCGCAACCAGAATGAAGGATGAAAGCACCAAACCAAGACCATTTATAAAGATTTTGGACTTCCACTTTGCAAATGTTTTTCGAACTTGTATCCAATGTTTAACCATTCCCAATTGAGAAAGGGTAAATGTTATAAATACATTGATAGAGTATAATACAATCAATAGATGGATTGAGCCACCGGTAGCTAGAACTGTTATACCAGCTGCAATTCCGACAAGAAGAACTCCATTTTGCGCAACAAATCTATCACTGAGCATTGCAAATCTGGTAGGAAACCACCTATCCAATGCCATATTTGATAAGATCTGTGGACCTCCTAAGAATCCTGCTTGTGCCGCAACGAATAATAGTACTGCTTCACTGATTAGTACAATCAATAAAGTGACAGTTGATATTTCGGAACCCCAATTCATAGTCAGCTTTTCAAATAATACAGCATTGAGTGTTTTTCCGGGTTGATCCTGCACATGCATCAATGCATAGGAAAGCATTAATCCAACAGCAACAAATGCAAGGGAAAATGCCATATACTTCATAGTCCTTTTTGCAGTTTCAACTCGAGGCTCACGCAGAATAGGCATTGCATTGCTTACTGCTTCAATACCAGTATATGTTCCTGCTCCCATGCTATATGCTCTTAGAATCAGCATGATTGCACCCATATATCCTAACTCACTGGTTGCTCCATTCCACTGATCCATGGTGGCCTGCGCAACCGCAGGGAATTCAAAGGAATGAGATCCTATTATATAGAGAATGGCAGCAACATGCGTGATAACAAAAATCATGAATATTGGCAATAGAACCGAGACTGATTCCTTTACACCTCGTAAATTCAATATGATCATCACAAGCAAGGCAAGCATTGTGAGTGGGATCTTAAGATAATGCGTATCAGTAGGAAAGAAACTGAAAACTGCTTCTATTCCACTTACAATTGATATTGATATTGTAAGAATATAGTCAATCACCAAACTTGAACCTGCAACCATTCCAACAGTTGGCGAAAGCAATTTACTTGCCACCAAATATCCTCCCCCGCCTGAAGGAAAAAGCTCGATGATTTGAGAATAACTAGCGCTTATCACAAAGATTGTAATCGCAGTTCCCAATGCTATGAATATCGATAGGAATGGATATTTACCCAAAGCATTGAAAGCTTCTTCGGGTCCATAACAGGATGACGATAAACCATCGGCACCTAATCCAACCCATGCAAAAAAAGCAACCAATGTAAGATTATGGAAAACCGATCTATCAGTAACTGTTTTCCTTTCTCCTATCAATGTTCTTTTTAGTGAATCAAATAATTTGGACATAAGATTATGATCGTTTTGTGGAATAAGAAGACTCACCCAAATAGGATATAGCCTCGGTTTTCTTCAATAATTTAAATCGCTCAATAGAATATTTTCTAATATGTTGCATTGCATCTTCCATTGAATCCGTAAAGAGCAATAGATCCAAATCTTCAGGATCTATGGTTTTTTCATTAGCCATATGCTCAACCAACTGCATTAATGGCTTGTAATATTCTGTCCCCATGACAACAATTGGAAAATCTTTTATTTTTTTGGTTTGAATGAGAGTTAATGCTTCAAAAAGTTCGTCCATGGTTCCGAAACCACCTGGCAAAACAATAAAGCCGTATGAATACTTGAAGAGAAGGAATTTTCTAACAAAAAAGTAATTAAACTTGGCAGTAGCATGAAGAAATGGATTTGGTTTTTGCTCATGAGGCAATACGATTTCAGCACCAACTGAAATACCTCCTGCATTGAATCCTCCCCTATTTGCACCTTCCATTATTCCGGGTCCGCCACCGGTCATTACTGCGAATCCAATATTTGTCAATTCCTTTCCTACTTCCTCAGCCATTTTAAAATACTCATGGTCAGAAGTATATCTAGCACTACCAAATACTGTTATGCAAGGTCCCACAAAGTGCAATCTTCTAAAAGCCGAAATGAATTCCTTCATAACTTTTAGCGTGAAGATGAATTCTCTCCATCTTGATTTAGGACCTTCAAGATAATAGAATTCCTCACCTGTCTCAGAAATGATAATTCTTGAATTTTTATCTATATCTTTAATCATTGGCTTTCTCAATTATTCACAATGTGTAAATTACGAAGAATACTCAAAACAAATGACCTAAAATCATTGTTTACAGTACTATCTGATTTGCGCTTGTTTACGAAGAATTTTACAATTATTCACCATATTTAATTTATAATGGAAAATTTTCATAATTACATTAATGGCATGTATATGCCAACTAGTCATCAGCTAACATTTGAGAATATCAATCCGGCAGATCGAGATGATATCATAGGTACTTTTCCACTTTCTTCCGTAGAAGATGTTAATCTTGCCGTTTCAGCTGCTAAACAGGCATATGTATCATGGTCCAAAATGCCTGCTCCGAAAAGAGGAGATATTTTACGAAAGGCAGGGGATATTTTCACAAGGAGAAAAGACGAACTAGCCCGGATCATGACCCGAGAAATGGGAAAACCTGTCTTTGAAACTTTGGGTGACATTCAAGAAGCAATCGATACCGCCTATTATGCCGCAACTGAAACCAGGAGATTGTTTGGTTATACAGCGCCAAGTGAAATGGAAAACAAGATGAACATGTCATTTCGCACTCCAATTGGTGTCTGTGGAATCATTACGGCATGGAATTTCCCTATTGCAGTTCCTTCTTGGAAAATTTTACCGGCTTTGGCTTGTGGTAATACCATTGTATTCAAACCATCGGAAGACTCCCCCCATTCAGCTCAGATTTTTGCCGAGATTTTGGAAGAAGCAGGAATTCCCAAGGGTGTTTTCAATGTGATTTATGGTGATGGTCTGGCCGGTTCGGCATTGGTGGAACATCCTGATGTCAAACTCATCGGATTTACAGGTTCAACATTTACAGGTAAAAAGATAGCGGAAAGATGTGGAGCCATGAACAAGAAATGCTCATTGGAAATGGGTG
>JBIKKD010000056.1:0-7932 GCA_044360565.1 Kapaibacterium sp. (SeqCode) | reverse complement strand
ATCTTACCAGATCCTGTCGGTGTAAAGCGCTTCTTCGCACCACTATTCGTTTTCATTTTAGGCATTGTTCACACCTGAAATTGTGAAAAAATATGAATGACTTCATGCAAAGCCATTCCTTCTTTTACTCTTCGTCTGAAGATTTTTCTTTTTTGGTTTTCTTGACCACCTTATCAGGTGCAAGAATCACTGACAATGTTCTGCCTTCTGGATGAATGGCTTGATCCACTCTGGAACAATCCTCTAGGGCTGCGACAAAACGCTCCAAAAGTGCAAGTCCGATTCCTTGATGCATGATCTCACGACCTTTGAACATAACAGTGGCTTTTACTTTATGTCCTTCACCCAAAAATTCACGAGCATGCCTTGTTTTGAAGTCGAAATCATGGGTATCTGTACGCCATTTGAATCGAACTTCCTTCAATTGGGCATGATGCTGTGCCTTCTTGGCCAATTTTTCTCTCTTTTGTTGCTCATATGCGAATTTTCCATAATCGATGATCTTACACACCGGAGGATTCGCCTGCTGAGCTATCTCAACCAAATCTTTTTCTCTCTCATAAGCTAATTCAATCGCTTCGCGTGTGGCCATTACTCCAAGCATGGCTCCATCCTCATCAACGACTCTGACTTCCGGTACGCGGATTTCCTCATTGATGCGATTCTTACGCTGCTTTTCAGGCATTTGGTCACGATCTCTAGGACCGCGAGGACCCGAAGGACGAGGACCGGGAGGCCTTGAACCTGACATCGGTGGCCTTGGACCACGAAATCCTCCACTGGGTGAAGAAGATTGAGAACGCATCGGTCCACTGCTTTGTGTGGGCCTGTTTTGGGAATCTCCCGCCCCTTTATTCGATGATGTATTTTCCAAATACGACCTATGAGATGATACATTAATAGTGATCGACGAATTTGATCACAGACTTTTCAACGGCCCGCAAGTTACGAAATAACTGTGGTATAATTCCTATGGATTTCATGAAATCCTCTGTGAATTATGTAGATTTGAACAGTTTTTTACGCGAAATTTTACCAAGAAAGAGTGTTTTCATGAGTCAGCATAGCAGAAATGATCAAGAACAAAGAAGATTTGAAGAATTACATGAACTGAGAAGTCGGGGAATTGACCCATATCCACATGTATTCGAAAGAACGCATTCCTCACTGGAGATTCACTCTCATTATTCTGATGAACATCCCGAAACATTCTCGGAAGTATCTGTTGCCGGGAGAATAATGGCCATCAGAAAGATGGGAAAAGCAACATTCGCAACCATACAAGATCAACAAGGACGAATTCAGATTTATGTAAAACAAGATGAATTACCTGATTTTTATACTTGTATCAATCTGCTGGACATCGGGGATATCATAGGAATCAAAGGTTATGTGTTTCGCACCCGCATGGGTGAGATCAGCGTGCATGCTCGCGAGGCGGCATTGCTCACAAAATCACTGAGACCAATCCCAATTGCCAAAGAAGAAACGGATGCAGAAGGCAATAAGATTGTGTACGATGCTTTTTCTGATAAAGAATTACGCTATCGCAAGCGTTATGTGGATCTGATAGTCAATCCCGAAATTCGTCATGTTTTTGAAAAAAGATCGATGATCATCAGTGCAATGAGACGCTACTTCGATGATAATGGCTGGATGGAAGTGGAAACACCTATCCTGCAACCACTCTATGGAGGTGCATCCGCAAGACCATTCATCACGCATCATAATGCGCTGGATTTCGACTTGTATTTACGCATCGCAATTGAATTATACCTCAAAAGATTGATCGTTGGTGGATTTGAAGGCGTCTATGAAATCAGCAAGAATTTCCGAAATGAGGGGATGGACAGAACTCACAATCCCGAATTCACCATGATGGAGATTTACATTGCATATAAAGATTATTACTGGATGATGGACATGGTGGAAAATCTCTTCCAAACCATTGCAGACAAAGCACTTGGCAAAAGAGAAGTTATGTTTGGTGAACATGAGATTTCCTTCTCCGGGCCTTTCAGAAGAGCCAAAATGTTCGATCTGTTTCAAGAATATGCAGGTATGAACCTTCGTGGATTGAATAGAGCTGAACTCTTGCAAGCCGCACGATCACTCAATGTTGAGGTCCCCTCGGATGCAACGGCCATGAAAATTCTCGATGAAATCTTCTCGCAAAAAGTAGAGCATCACCTTATTCAACCCACATTCGTGATGGATTATCCTGTTGAAATGTCGCCACTTGCAAAAGCACATCGCAGCGAAGAAGGACTCGTCGAACGCTTTGAATTATTTATCAATGGAAATGAAATCGCGAATTGCTTCACTGAATTGAATGATCCGGTTGATCAACGAAAAAGACTAGAAGATCAAGCCCTTGACAGAGCAGGGGGAGATGAGGAAGCCATGGTATTGGATGAAGATTTTCTTCAGGCAATCGAAGTCGGAATGCCACCAACCGCAGGACTCGGCATAGGCATAGATCGATTGGTTATGTTGCTCACCGGTCAGGAATCAATCAGAGATGTACTCTTTTTCCCGACCATGAGACCCGAAGCCTAATCATTTGCGGGCATAAATGGCGAATTTTGCCAATCCGATGCGTTGGAGGAAATGCTTGAATGAAACAAGCAGGACTCCTATACCATATACTGAACTTCGATAGAGATTGATACTCGAGGCTTCAGCGAAATATTTAGTGGGACATGTGATTTCACCGATTGAAAATCCCGCATAAATGATTTGTGAAAGCATTTGATTGTCAAATACAAAATCATCTGAATTCGCCTCGAGATTCAAGGATTCAAGAACCTCACGAGAAAATGCGCGATATCCTGTGTGATATTCACTGAGTTTTTCTCCAACCAAAATATTTTGAATCAATGTAAGCACACGATTGGCAATGTATTTATACATGGGCATACCGCCCTTGAGAGCACCTTTGCCAAGTATGCGTGAGCCCAAGACGACAGGATATAAACCCTGAGAAATGATGCTTGCCATCGCAGGAATGAGCATAGGAGTATATTGATAATCAGGATGCAACATGATCACGACATCAGCCTTCAGTTCCAATGCTTTTGCATAACATGTTTTTTGATTGCCTCCATATCCCTTATTCTGTTCATGTCTGATGATATGCTTGATGCCAAGAGTTTTCGCAACTTCTATGGTATGATCACGACTGGCATCATCAACAAGAATTACATCATCAACGATGTCGAATGGTATCTCACGATAGGTTTGCTCAAGTGTTTTTGCGGCATTATAGGCCGGAAGAACAATCACGATTTTCTTTGAATGCAGCATGGATTGATTTCAAATATCTGTATGATTCAGGACAAAAATAGAGTTTATGCAAAAGCCCGCGAACAAAATACTCGGATTCCTTGCAAAGTTGGGACTAGGTTTGCTCGTTTTTTTGATGAGCATACTCTTCATTGCAACACTTCCCTATGCCTTCTTCACCAATATCTATGATTTCCCTGAAAGAAAACCGTTTTCAGGAAAAACATGGCAAAATCCCTATCAATATCTCCAAATTTCAGATACTACAGTTTGGAAGAAATCGAATTTTCATGGTCATACAAAAGCTTGGGGACAATTCACTGATGGCCATTCAGATCATGAAGTATTTGATAGTGTCTATCGCACTTTAGGCTATCACAGCGTGGGAATTTCTAATTATCAATTCATCGATTCCACCTTCATTCAAAAACCTGGATATGTTCCATGCTATGAACATGGATATAATGTATGGAAAAGACATCATGTCTGCATCGGAGCCAATTCCGTCACTTGGCTAGATTTCATCTTCGGACAAAGCATTCATCATAAACAAACAATGCTTGACAGAATTAAGCCAACCGTTGATGTACTTGCAATCGCACATCCAAAGTTTCGTGGAAGTTTTGATGCCGATGATTTCAAGTATCTTTCCAATTATGATTGCATCGAAGTATTGAATCATTATCGAATTTCGGACATTCAATGGGATTCTGCACTTTCAGCGGGATATCCGGCTTGGATAGTAGGTGATGATGACACTCATAATGCTATGGCGGATGGTGAAACAGGGGTCTGCTGGACGATGATACATGCTAATGGTAAAGCAGATCGGAAAGAATTGACGGAATCATTGAAAAAAGGAAGAGCTTTTGGAGTAACCGGCAAAAGAGGTCAGGTGGGAATATATCCTTTACAATATTCCATCGAAGCAGATACCGCACTTATTATTGCCCTAAGTGATACCGCCAAGAACATCGAAATGATTGGTCAAAATGGCAAGCTCATGCAAAGTGATTCGAATACAAAGTCCACGCGCTATGCCCTCCAAGATTCAGACACCTATATTCGAGTCAAAATCCATTCTGACTCTTCAATCCTTTGGATGAATCCGATCATGCGAGGTGATGGAAAGAGCAATATTCAACCCACCATAAATACTATACAAACCTTTGCATATAGGGGCGCATGGTTTATGGGCTATGCCATTATTGGACTCCTCATCTTTCGACTCAAAAGAAGAAAATGATTATTCTTTGGTCCCTTTATAGAGTTCAAATTCCAGCAATCGACATTCAATATCAGCATTGAAAAAAGGAATTCTTTTTGAAGTTCGAAGTCCGATTGATTTTGCAGCTTGAAGATTTCCCGTAAAGATGTATCCGGTCCAGCCAGAACATTTCTGTTTGAACATATCACCGATTTCGCGGTATTCATCCTCCAAAGTCTTTTCAGTACCAAGTCTTTGACCATATTCCGGATTCATGATGATGATACCTGGATTTTCAGGTAATGTAATATCTCGAACATCCTTCACCGACCATTGTATCCACTCTTCGATTCCCGCTTCTTTAGCATTTTCACGGGCAATTCTCACGGCTCCGGGATGAATGTCGGATGCAAAAATGCGAGGAGAGTCACATTCTCTTCTAGCATTCATGGCATCGAGAAGCAAATGTCGCCAAAATTCCTTATCGTATCCAAACACATGCATAAAACCGAAGTTCTTACGAAGCGAACCTGGTGCTGTGTCAGATGCCATCAAAGCGGCCTCTATGGCAAGTGTACCAGAACCGCACATTGGATTTACGAATGGCATAGAATATGGAGCCCATTTTGTGGCGGATATCACAGCCGCAGCAAGATTTTCTCTCATCGGAGCTTGCCATGGATTCAAGCGATACCCTCTGCGATGCAGCGGAGTGCCCGACATATCAATATAAATAGCCCCTTTATTGTCATGCCAATATAAAAAGAGCACGGTTTTGTCTTTTTCCGCTCCGGAGTCCGGTCTTCTATTGCGATGCTTCCGAATGCGATCAACAATGGCATCCTTGCATTTTTGTCCTGCGAAATGAGTATTTGTAATAGTTCTGGTATCAATCGAAGTCACAATCGAAAAATATCCATCATCAGGGATGATTTCTTCCCAAGGGATTGAATACACGCTTTTATACATGTCCATCGGTGTTCGTATATAGAATTCTTTCAACAGCAAAAGCACTCTCGATGCGATTCTTGAGTGCAGACATATCGCCATCGCCTCTCGAATGCTCCCTTTGATGCTCACACCTGCATCTGAAACCGAAATGGGGGTAAAACCCAGCGAGCGTATTTCTTTCTCAAGAAATGGGGCAAATTTTAAGGGACATGTAATAAAGAGCGTGGTTTGATCTGATACGATATTCGACAAAGAAGGACTCCGATAAAATGTGAAATGCAAATTACGGATTTGCTCCACGGAATACTTCCTTCTCCCTGAAAATGGCGATAATTCCATATTATTGCGCAATAGAAGTCAATCAAAAGTGCCCCTAAATGGATATATCCATCATCATCGTGAATTACAATGTCAAGGATTTCCTTGCGCAATGTCTTTCTTCCCTGCGCAATGCGCTTGATGGTATGGAATCAGAAATCATCATTATTGATAATGATTCACAAGATGGATCCAAAGACTATCTTCCCAAAAAGTTTCCTGAAGCATCTTATACATGGCTGGATACAAATATCGGCTTTGGCGCAGCAAACAATATCGGCATAGAACAGGCCAAAGGTAGATATATTCTGCTTCTCAATCCTGATACTTTGATTGAAAAAGAAACCATACGAATGATGATTTCATTCATGGACAAAGAGCCCAAAACCGGCATTGCGGGTTGTAGAGTTTTGAATGCGGATGGCACTTTTCAACTCGCTTGCAGGCGAGGATTACCGACACCATGGGCATCATTTTGCAAATTATTTGGCTTGCAATCTCTCTTTCCGAAATCTCCACTCTTTGCACGATACAATCTCACATATAAAAGTGAAATGGAAACTTATGATGTGGATGCCTTGATCGGCGCATTCATGTTTTGCAGACGCGAGGCATTGCTTGCATCAAGAGGTTTCGACACTGATTTCTTCATGTACGGAGAAGATCTCGATCTCTGTCACAGAGTGAAGAAACTTGGATGGGATATCAGATATTATCATGAACCCACCATCATTCATTTCAAGGGAGAAAGTTCAAGAAGAAGCTCCATGAACGAAATCATGGTGTTTTATGATGCAATGGAAATTTTTGCCAAAAAGCATTTTGGAAGCTCAAGATTCTTTTTATTCTTCCTCAAAATCGGCATCAAATCAAGAGCAATGCTTGCTACCTTTGAAAAACATTTCAGCGATATGCTTTTCTTGTTTTTTGACATCTTCAGCATCATTGGTTCTTTACTTTTTGCAACGGACATAAGATTTGGGAATCCATTTGCATTCCCTGACTATGCATATCCTACTGTATTCATTGCAATGATATCAGTAACCATCGGTTCACTACTCATTTCCGGAGCATATTTTGAACATGGGGGAAAAGTCAGGCCGATACTCATGGGATATTTTGCGGCATTTTTCATTCTTTCTTCCCTCACTTACTTCTTTAAAGATTTTGCTTTCAGTCGCGGTGTATTGCTGATGTCGATGGGTTTTGCACTGAGCATTTCAATAATCGTACGACTTCTTTGGCATGCTTATCATACAATTAAAGGCAATAAGGCAGATAAAAGAGTCATGATTCTCGGTTGGAATGAGCATGAATCCGACATCATAGATGCTTTGCATACCGCTGACACTCATAATGCCATCATTGTGGGTAGGATTTTGATGAATTCAAATGATCCACAACAAACATATATCCCATTATTGGGAGAATTCTCGGCTTTGGAGTCCATCATTGCCCATCATTCAATTGATGAAGTCTTAATCATTGACAAGCACATAGATTCTGATCAAATCATGACTTTATCCATGAAATTGCAATCACATAATGTGCGTATTCATGCAGTGCAGGAATATGATGATGTGATTGTTTCTCATATTGCCGAAGACATTTCAGGTATATCGCCAGACATACCGATTGTCAATCTTAGACTCTTCAGACATCGCCTCATCAAAAGAATCGGAGATATCACTCTTTCCCTTTTCTTTTTGAGTCTTGGCCTCCCACTCGTATTTTTGTTGTCCGACAATCCGTTTGTTTTTCTAAAAACACTAATGGATGTCATTTTTGGTCGGATCAGCATCGTCGGAGTGTATCAAAGAGATGCATCATTTCCGGACGCTTTGCCCGGTATGACAGGATTGGCACTCATTGGAAATCCAGAAATGATGTCCAAAACAGCCATTCATGATTTGGATGCTCATTATATTCGTTATCACACTCCCGGTCTTGACTTGGAGATACTCTTGAAACATCTTGTAAGGAAAGGTTTACGTGGCTTCAAACTTCGTTCTTGAATTCGAAAAACCAATCATAGAGCTTGAGCAAAAAGTCAGCGAAATGCGCAGTCTTCCAAATGCTCAGGAGATAGAATCGCAAATCCTTGAATTGGAAGCGAATATTGAAGAGTTACGCACCAATGTCTATGCACATCTCACACGCTGGCAAAGAGT
>JBIKKD010000055.1:0-7952 GCA_044360565.1 Kapaibacterium sp. (SeqCode) | reverse complement strand
GATGTCCAATTCTTGTCCAAGGTTACATCATTCGTATCGGAAAAAGACAGGAGCAATGCTTTATCTTTATTACCTAAATTATTGACAAAAGATTTAACGGCAGGAATTGCTGCATTGATTCTTACTGTTGTATCATTATTGCTGACATTTCCGAATTCCATGGAATTTGTTCTGTCAAATACAAGAGCAACGGATATTGCTTCCACTGTTTTATTGCAATAGATTGTATCAGGACAAATGAATTTGCCATTTTCATAAATGGCGACTTGATTCTTATCGAAGAGAATATTCTTTTTGCCGGTTGCTTTATTGGTATCGGTGACAAGCACGGAAACATCAACCCTTATTCCCTTCATTTTTTTTGTAGAATCGAGGATTGGGCTGGTGGAGCAAATATTGACATTGAATGGCAATACTTCTTCGATGAATACAGTCAACTCACCACTATTGTTTGTATAGCCCGGAATTGGATCTTCGGATGGTGGAACTAGGACTGAATCTATGATGGCAAATGAGACAGGAGCACCGGTACCAATTTTCGTGAATTGATATTGATGATCATCTTTGCGATATCCTGTATTCAACAGTGGTTGATTATCCACTCTGAATCCTGTCCATTTTTTAAAATTGAACTCATAGAAAGGCAATTGTTGTCTTAGGAAGGTATTATATGGGAATGTGGTTGAATCCCCAACCCATGCCGGCAAGACTACACCCTTGTACTTTTCACCGGTATTGTTATCAATATATTCCTCTGCCGGCCATTGATCATTGACAATAAGAACTTGCGGAACATCATAAATATAACCGGCATCCACTCCATTACCGAGCTGTTCTTGCCAAATGGAGAATTCACCTGTAACAGTGATTCTATATTCAACTCCACTTTTAAGAATATCAGACAAAACAGGTTTTCCTGAATTTGCCTTTATCTTTAAAGTCTGCGAAAATTGTGCTTGCAATTCAAAGCCACCAAGAATCATGATTAGTAGCAAGAGTCGCATAACATGTGTTTTAGTAAACATCAATGTACCCTACAAATTGTGTATATCATTGCCTGACAATCAGGCCCCCATTAAAAGTTCCATTTTCTTTGCATGTCATATTCAGGGGGTATCATATGCATGACATTTATCTTAATTCAATAATGATGCCAAGGATATGAAATATATATTAGAGTAGAACTCAAAGAATCTTTTATTTCTTTTATTTACATATACTTAATGATTTTTCAACAATCTTTTGAATGCTAGTTATTTGACATTGCTCTATGTCAGAGTGTGAAGAACATTTCACACATGACACAAAAAAAGGGCAGGTTATATAACCTGCCCTTGAAATTCATCATGAATACTGATTCTCAGCGAACTATCATCATTTTCTTAGAGATTACTTCTCCACCATGTTGAATGACTATTGAGTACATGCCTTGCGGTTCAGAGGACAAATCAATGTTCAAACGATATCTTCCAATATCCTGTGGGGCATTGAGTAATGTCCGTATTGGCAAACCCTCTTGATTGACAATGGATATTGAAACATTGCCATACATTGGGATTTCATAAGCAAATGAAGAAATTCCGGAACCAGGATTCGGTGAAAGTTCTGAGACTTGGAATGGGTCACCTTGAGGCAATAATACATCCAACTCTTCAAATACCGAATTAAAAGTGCTGTCACATTTGGTTCTATAAGTCAGCGATTTTGTCAAGATTTTTCCCTCAAATGGAAAAACTACAGTAACGGTTCTGATAGTGTCACTCTTGTCCTTACATTTTGGAACTTTATAAACAATCTTACAGCATTTCTTTCTAAAGATTGCTTCGGTTCTCAAATCAGCATAGAGATCATTCAATTCTTTTGCGCTATTGATGAGATAATATTGTCCACCCGATTCGCGAGCGATGAGTTTCAATGTATCTCTACCTGCAACATCTTCCGGATTACTACTCAAACCGAGAGAGATGCAATAGATTGGAACTTTGATTGGACTTTCCTGAATTTTCTTTAGTACAGAGCTATAATAGATTTTTCGATTTGTTGAATCAGGATGATGTTGATCTGCCCCATCACTTAATAAGATGATTCCTTTCACGGGTTTTGTATTTGCTCGAACTTTATCAATTCCTTTGATGACTGTTTCATAAAGTGAAGTCCAGCCTTCTGCTTGCAAAGCATTGACAGCATTGCGGAGTAGAGTTTTATCATTGGTCCAATCTTGGTCGAGAGTGACAAATGTTGCAAAAGACATCAAAAAACTTTCATCAGCAATCTGCATCGTATTGATATAATTATTCGCTGCAGATTTAATCGCATCAATTCGTATTGTTGTATCTGTGACTGAATCAATAGGAAGAAGCATTGATCCCGAGCGATCGATTAAGAGTCCGATGGCAAGACTATCTTGCATTTCTTCCTTTATTCCGCATTCGATACGATCAGGACATAAGAAATAATCCTTTTCAAATACGGCAACCAAACCTGTGTCGAATGTATTTTTTGAATCAGCGATCAATGAATCTGTGAAGACAGCGACATCGACTTCGATTTCAAAAGTTGAATCCGTAAGTTTTTTTGGTTGAACATCACAAACCACGAGATTTTTAGTCTTCTCTATTTTTACAGTCAGACTTCCTGAATTATCCGAATAACTTCCACTCACACCTCTTTCGGTTCTACTGATGAGTGAATCTAATATTTGCAATGAGATTTCATTTCCATCTCCGATCCATGTGAAGCTATAGGTATGATCACCATTTCTGAATGGTCGATTGATAGCCAAATAATTTTTCAATGGAGCATTATTGAATCTGAATCCCATATGAGCAAATGGATGGATGCGATTCTTGAGAGAATATCCTGGCATTCTATATTTGCTTGAGATTTCAGCCAATTGCAAAACCGTTGGAATGATTGTATCCTTATCAACACCAATAGGTAATTCATAGATTTTTAAGGTTGCATTTGGAGTTGGCGCGGGATTATATGACTCCATGGGCCAAAAGCCGGAGGACATTTGTTTTGAAGGTACATGATAGATATACATCGCATCAACACCATAGGCAGTGAATTCGGGCCACATGGAATAGGTACCGGAAACAGTGATCGTATAGCTTTGACCATTGACTGTCTTAGCCGTTTTAATCATGCTTGGATCATTGGCTTGAAGAACTACTGTTGTCTCATCAAATGCATGAGACATTGGACTAGAGCAAAGTAGATAAGTCCAAATAAATAAGAATGAATATATATATCTCATTGCATTTCCAATAAATGGTGATCGATTGTTTATGATTTGATTCTTCATTGCTTTACCTCCACAGGAAGCTGTTGAATCATTTCACCATTCACACGAATTACAGCTCTATAATATCCTTTTTCCATTCCTTTGATTGTCAGTGGTATTTCATGTTTCCCGGCTTTATGCTTTTTGCTGTAAATCTCACCAATCAATTTTCCATTGGAATCATAGAGTTCAATCGTTATTGTACCCTGAACATGCTGAGGAATTTGCATTTCGAATTGCTTGGCATTAGAAATATTCATGATTCGAATTGGTTGTTTGGTTTTGCGCGCGGTTGGATCCAAATCAATCATTCGTTTTCCTGCAAAGAGTTTTTTGCAAGGTGTTGTATATGTTATTTCCTTTGTCTTGATGGAGCCATTGT
This sequence comes from Kapaibacterium sp. (SeqCode), assembly GCA_044360565.1. Taxonomy (GTDB): domain Bacteria; phylum Bacteroidota; class Ignavibacteria; order Kapaibacteriales; family UBA961; genus UBA961. The sequence goes on along the minus strand of JBIKKD010000055.1, from coordinate 4,284 downwards.
CCATATAATAAATGGTGGCCTTACGAACTGTATCGTTTTTGTTTGAGTCACATGGTGGAACTGAATAGTACACGGTACAACATTCCTCACTTTTTACTTCCACGCTCAATTGATCATAGACTGCCACAAGTTCTGCGGAGTCTTTGATAGTAAAGAATTTTCCATTTGAAGAATCAGCGATCTTCTTCATATTGTTAAGAGCTTCAGGAATGCCGGGTTCTTGAGCATTCAATCCCAATGCAATGATATATATCGGAATGCTACCACCTTTTGGCAATGCGTTCAGGACTGCATTAACGGAAAGTGGGTCTTCATTATTCACGCCATCTGTCAATGCTATGATTGCTTTCTTTGTTGTATTTTGACTATTCACGCCTTGAATAGCCTGAATCAATGCTCTATAGAAGGCAGTTCTTCCACCAACTCCTGCAGGATAGATACTATTAATCGTATTCAATGCCGTTGGTGCTTGATTTTTTCCGCCCCAGATTTTGTCTTGAGTCACATTTGTTCCAAATGAATAAATCGAGATCTTATCATCTGGGTTGAATTTATTCACGAATGTGATTCCTGCTTCTCTGGCTGCCTCTGCTCGGACCACGCTACTCACGGTTGGGTCTATTTCAAAGAGCATGCTTCCTGATCTATCAAAAACCATTGCCACACCCAAAGATCCCGGAGTTTCACTGCGACATACGATGCTATCCGGACAATAGAATTTGCCATTTTCATAGAGACCGATCTTCGATGGTTCTACTTCATTTAAAAGATTGATTGGTTTAGAATTTGGATCGAATGCATTTTTCAATAGTGCGATATTGATTTTTACACCTGTCATTTTTCCGGCTGAATCCTTTGTAACCACATGATCAGCACATTCATCAATATATATTGAGTCGGGACCCGTTTCTTCAATCACAACTTTCAGTGTTCCCGAATTATCAAGATATGCAGGTAATGTCCTTCCGGAGACAACGCTGATTACAGAATCCAATATCTGAAATGTGAGAACTTTTCCTAAGCCGAGTGTAACATAACTATATACATTATTCGTGGGATTTTGTGGCAGTCTTGACATTGGACTTCCATCTATTCTAAATCCCATGTGATTTCTGAAATCAAATTTATACAGTGGGAACAGAATGCTAATGATTGGATTATTAGGTGGAAAGATTTCCGTGGATCCAACCCAGTGAGGAAGCGGAAGAGCTTTCACTGTATCAAGAGGATAGATGATATATTCTTCTTCCGGCCAACGCAAGGCGCTTATTTCCGAAGTAGGTACATCGTAGATGTATTGTGCATCAACGCCGATGGAATCGAAGCCCTGCCACATGGAGTAAGTCCCGGAGACGGTTACTTTATATCGTACACCAGGTTTGAGAATTGAAGACTGTACAGGCTTGCCTGTAGAAGGAACAAGGATGGCTTCCGGAAACTGCGCCAGAAGCATCTCACCATTGAAAAGGATTACAAGCCATAATATGACTTTCATCCATAATCTTGGTAGGGTAGTGTTCATGATTTCCCTAAAATGAATGTGAAAAATATTATCCCGCGAAACCCCGAGACAATCAAATTAGATATTGCAAACGCTGATTATCTTCCCTCTCAATCAGAGGTAATCAAACGCATCAATAGAGTCAATGGTAATTGTAAATACGGATTGGATCAAAAGCGGAGCCCCAATCTTCCCACCTACATTTCTCTTTTTTGTATTTCCCTGCAATTATTCAAACTCAATGTAAACTGATGAAGAATCACAAGAACCCATTTCAAATTAGTGAATTGCATAAATCATGCAAGGGGGATTTGCATAAACCCCATATTACCCCCACAGAATTCGATTTAGTAAATAATTTTGAAACTCTCATTTTTCTCAATGTAACAATTGAGTTTCAGTGGTTTTAAGAAAGTTGTTGTACAAGAGTCTTTCAAAGCAAATAAGTCATTCAGAAATGATTTAAGTTTTTTTACTGATTGACTGATTAATAGTATCCCCGAGCAATTGCCTCTCAAGTGTTTCTTTTTCCCACAATAGTCTTGCACTTCCTATAAGAGCGATGAGATATCCCGTTGTTATGAGCCCTGATCTTGATTCATATACACCTTCTGCATAATTCGTGATGCTATAACAAATCAATGCGGTTGCAGAACCAAGGGACAAGATTTGAATCAGCGCATCATGCCTGTTTTTTCTTGCGACAATTACGCCAGTGATGATATGATAGAGTATAATCAGCCAAAAAGTCACGGCCAAAGGTATTCCCGCTTTGAACATCAAACCTGAATATCCATTATGCGAATACACGGCGCGCAAATGTGCCATCAAGATTAAATCATACCGTAAATGTTCCTTTTGAAAACCATTTCCACCCAATGGATGATTCATTACCCCTCGCATTACCTCCTGTGTTTCGAGTACCCTACCAAGATATGATTTATCAGTATTGAGATTAACGCTACTGGACAATCTCGTCTCCACAACTGTAAAAGCAAGTTCTGAAGCATTTGGGAAAAAAGTGATGAGCACAAAAATGGCGGCTGCAATAAATGCAGTGAATGTGCCAATCAACAATCTTCTTTTTGATGCATCGAGTAGAAAAACGAGAATAAATAAACTCAGTAAGAATGCAACCCAAGAAGTTCTGGCTAGTGAAGCCATAAGGACAAGAATATAGAGCGTTGCAAATGAAATTGAGATTATCTTTCCTTTTATATTCTTCATGCTGATAAACATCATCAATGCAATGATACCCGCAGCACCAAACATGGAAGCATCATTACGAACACCTTTATACAAAACTTCATATCCATATGTGAACTTCGCCGTGACTTGCTTGTATTCATAAAGATTATACAATCCGAATCCCGCGAATACAATTGATAATAGTATAATGAGATAGAGTATCTGCTGTCTTGTTCTGAAATGCTCTCGAATCGGAAAATAGAAGAGAATTAATACCGGCAATTGCCAACTACGAATCCATTGCATCGGCTCAACATCATTTCCATAGGAAACGATGACGCTAAAAAATGATGCCGCAAAAAAGAGTCCGGACAATACATCTCCGCCATTTCGGAAGATCTTTCTTCGCCTCACCAGCAAATGCCATAAAAACCACAAAATGAGTGAGCCATGATAATAAGCTGCAATCAGCACTTCCAATAAGCCAATCCCTGCATCAGTGGATTTACTGAAAAATGGCAATAAGACAATCGCACTTGTAAGCCAAATGCGCGCCATTATGGAATCACTATAATCCCGAGGATCATATGGAAGATTGAAAACTGACAAATTGGGCTTAATGACACAAATGATGAGTAAAACAACAATTGCCAAAATACCGGTTTTATCGGAGAAGTCTGCATTGTCGATTTTTGGGAGCGTTTTGAGTGGTGATATAAAGGTGTGTATTGGGGAGATTGCATACACCGGAATATATGCCATACACCGAGCGCATCTCGGCTGCGCTCATCTCGGCTTCGCTCGATGAGCAGTCTGTACACCGAGCGGATCGGCTGGGCTCATCTCGGCTTCGCTCGATGAGCAGTATGTACACCGAGCGGAGCCGAGGTGGACACCGACCGCGTATCGGCTGCGCTCATCTCGGCTTCGCTCGATGAGCAGTATGTACACCGAGCGGAGTCGAGGTATTAGTACTTTGGTTTTTCCACCAATGCATTCATAAATGCAATTATTTCTGCAATCTCGTGTTTAGTCAGATTCAATTTTTCAGACGGCAAAGTTTGATTTGGAACATCAATTCCAAGTCCTATGCCACCACCAAGATTGTAAAAGTCCATGACTTCCTGCAATGTGCGATATGCTCCATTATGCATATAGGGTGCTGTTCTACTAATATTGCGCAAACCGGGAGTTTTAAATGCATGAGCATAGATTGGAGACTTGTACTTGTAAATACCAGCTTTTCCAAGATCGGGATCAATCTTCTTTGAATTTGGATGAGTGGGCACACCAAGAACTTCTGATTCCATGTCGGTGAAATGCGGTGGCACCAAACCCGAAAAAGAAGGTGGGAAATGACATGTGCCACATGCGGCTTTTCCCATGAAAAGATTAAATCCATTCTTTACTTTTTGAAGATTTTTTCCTTTTAAAAGAGCTGACTTTTCTCCTCGAAGTACTGAGTCGACAGGAGTCTCGAATGAAACCAGACTTCTTATATATGCAGATAATGCCGATGAAATTGTTGTCGCATTTATTGGACCCGATTCAGAAGGATATGCACTCTTGAATGCTTCCAAGATCTTGACATCCTG
>JBIKKD010000054.1:0-8014 GCA_044360565.1 Kapaibacterium sp. (SeqCode) | reverse complement strand
TTGGAAATGTCTTTTTTGTTCCATCACATGAACAGGAAGGATTCACGAAGAAATAAATTTTCTGATTCTTGTTTTTAAATGCTTGATCGATATCACGCACTTTTGAATCATCCGGAGTATAAATGCTTTTTTCCGCATCAAACCAAGCATAACCGGCATTATTGCTGATTTGACTCAAACTGAGAAGTGTAGCAGAGCTTGTTGGCTCTGTATTCGTTGTGCATGATGAAAGTAATGTCATGCCGAATATGACAGCAAGGGCTGTAGATAGTAGTCTGTACATATTTGTTTCCTTAAGAATTCAGTTCAAATTAAGAGAAATCTCACAATTCATCATCGTATGATTTGTTCCCATTGTTTTTTCTGCCATGGCTTCCACTCAGATTTGCCATTGCGGGCATTGATCATGAGCATTTTATGCTGTACTTGTTGATAAAAGTATTGCAATGTTTCAATGGAATTTGAAGCAAGTCTGCTATTTGGATTCCAAGCACCATCCAATATGTTCCATAAGGCCTTCTCATTGAATGCATTGATGCGCTTGAGTGCATTCATGGCATTTCGGCGTGTCCAGAATTCAAAGGAAGGACCGGTATAATCAATCAAGGAATCCAGTGCAATTGCATCACCTCTGCTCGAGCGGATTTCCAATACTTTGATGCGAATCTGTGCATGAAGACCAATTTGTGTTTCAACGGTTCTCAAGTATGATGGAATGTCTGCAGGAAAAGCATCTGCTAATTTTTCAAGAGCAGTCGAGACGATTCCATAGGATTCATCTTTCAATAAATTCTCTACGTTGGTTTTCAATTCACGGGGTATGATCTTGAATCCATTCAAAGCGGTTTTTCTTACATCTTCAGATGGATCTTCCATTCCTTTTTGAATGAGAGCATATGCTTTTGATGTTTTACGTTCTGTCATTTGATTGAGCACTTCACTTTTCATTGCATGGAATTGTTCTTTCGCAAATACCTTCTCAAGCAATTCTTGTTTTGTTGGATCTTCGATTTCCTTTAATGCGACAAGTGCATCATAGCGATCAATCATGTTTGGTGCTTTAAGTACTTGTTCACGCAATTCAGCAAATGATTTTTTGAATGTGATGCGTTTTAGCACATTGCTTGATGGATCGAATAATGTGAAGGCAATTTCTTTATTACCCGGATTTGGCACGAGTACATTATTGAATGTTTTGTCAATCCAAGCTGTTTTGCTGTCTTTTGTTCCATCCTTATAATGAACTTCAAAAACAATAGGCATTGCGAATGGTTTTGTGAGTTCATCTTGTGGATGAATTTGTTCAATATGGAATACGGTATTTCTGATATTCTCTTTGACGACTTCTACATAATTCACGGAATAATGAGGTTCACCACCTTTGTATAACCATTGTTCGAAGAACCAATCAGGACTTAAACCAAGTGTGTCTTGAAAGGCGAGATATAAATCATTGGTTTCAACATTTCCATAGGGATGCCTTTCCAAATAATGTTTGATCACTCTTCGCACTTCATCTTCGCCATATACATACATCATCATGTCGATGACTGTTGATCCTTTTGGATAAATCCTTGCTGAACCGGATGATGGATGGACAATTGGTAGTCTGTCTTTTTCTCCGGCTGACAAAGCTGAGTTTTGTTCACCGCGACGATTCCATTGATAGGCATCTTCACCGAAATATTTCTTTGCATCAGGCATCACGGGTCCGGTATATCTTCTGAAGAAATATTTAGGGTAGAATGTCGCAAAACTCTCTTGTAGCCAGACATGTTGTTGAGAGCGTGCTGTTATGAAATCTCCAAACCACTGATGCGTGAGTTCATGCACATTCGTTGCGATATAACTTCTGTCTTTGAATCCTCGATTATCAACAAAAGAAAAATCACCAAAAGTTGTGGCGGTCGTATTTTCCATCGCGCCGAAGGTAAAATCTTGAACCATGGCTTGTGCATAGGTTTTCCAGGGATATGGCACGCCGATATATGACTCGAGCCAATCCATCATTTCTGTGGAGAAGCGATAAGTTGGTTCAACTCTTTCAGGGAATTCAGGATAGTAATACAATTTGTGCTTTATTCCGGAAGCAGATGCTCTTTCTTCGATGGCAAAGCGACCCACAATCAAAGTGAGTAGATATGGAGCATGTGGCTTATCTATGCGATAATGCCATGTTTTGGTATTGTCGCTATTATCTTTTGCTGAGATGAGATTTCCATTTGAGAGCACTTCATATTCTTTGTCGAATGTTGTATATGTTTCCGTGATATACTTATCATTCATCTCATCATACATCGGTATCCAAGCACGATTGTCAATGCCTTGACCTTGCGACCAAATCTGTTTTCTTGAACGATTTGTCGTATCATTCCAGCCGATGAAGTAGAGTCCTTTTCTTGGGCTTGCCTCATATACAAATGAAATTGAATCAGTGGAATTCCACCTCATATTCAGTGGATAGACAATAATTTCATTGCCGGTATTTTTATGTCGAACAGGTTTTCCATTCAACATTGCTTCCTTTATCGTGATGTCAATAGCATCAAAAACGATGGAATCAACATTTTTTCGAAGCGGTGTGAAAACATGTGTGACCATTCCTTTTACCAAACTTTGTTTAGGTTCAAAGCTTAATCGCACAGACATTGTAAGCATGTCAATGGAATGCTCTCTGGGCTCACTTCCCATCTCCTTTACGCGTGTATTAATTGGGATGGCAACTTGTGCAATGAGCATGGATGCATTGAGCATCATGAATAGGGCAAGAAGTACATTGAAGTACATTTTAACTCCAAAATGAATGGCATAAAGCACACAAATTTACAATAAATCACTATTCTGAAGCTATCCCAAAAAGCAAAGAGCCATGGATTGATGTCCATGGCTCTTTTTCTTGAGTGATAAGCAATCGTTTATCGTACAATGGTGAATGTCTGTGTAGAAACTTTACCATTCATGTTCATTGTGCAGAGATATGTTCCCGGTGCAAGATGTTCAATATTGATAGGAATATCTGTATATCCTTTGTCAACTGAAACCTTGAAAGCAGGTATCATGCTTGTACCGAGAATTGAATGTATTTCAATCATTGCATCACCGGGCATAAAGCTAATGACTTTAGCATTTACTTGATCGCTTGCTGGATTTGGCATGATTTGTTGCAAACCGAATGTTATCACACCGGTTATAGCACCTTCATCTTCCACAGATACAGGAACCAATCTCACTTTGATTGGCTTGGTTGTAATTGTGTCGCATATATCCGATAGTCCACACCAATATGATCCGGTATCGGCAATTGTGGCATTTGACTTGAAATATGTTGCATTGGTTGCTCCATCAATCTTTTCACCATTGCGATACCATTGATAGCGGATTGGAGCAACTCCTGAACTACTAATGCTCAATGTGAGATTTCTTGTAAGATTTCCGTTGATTGTATCTGGTTGGCCGAGAATTGCCAGTTCTTCCAAAGCAGTGATATTGGCGATATTTGAAACTTTGGTACCACATAATCCGCTGATGATGACTCTATAGCGACCCGTTAATTCACGAGTCATTGTTGGAATTGTATAGCTTACTCCGGTCGCACCAACAATATTGGTGTCATTTCTCTGCCATTGATAATTTGCTTGTTCACCTTTTGCTTCAACACTCAAAGTATATGGTTTTTTCAAACAAACTTGATCTGAAGTCGGCTGTTTGGTTATTTCAGTTGATTCATAGAGAAGAACTTTTACAGGATTTGAGAAGAAACGAGCATTATTTGCCACCACGATCACTTCAAGAATATAAGTGCTTGAGGTATCTCTTGCCGATAAACTATCAATAGTTAATATGGGAGTATTTGCTCCATCTATTCTTGAAGTATTATTCACATCAATGAACATTCCTTTTTTCCATTGATAGGCCAACTCCAAACCGGCAATTGTGGGAACCACTTCTGCAATGACTTTTACTTTACCATTCAAGCATGAGGAAGTATCAGTAGGTTGCTTTGCAAATAAAACACCGGGCATATAGATGCCAACAGTTGAACTAGTGTCTATGCCACATCCTCCTTCAACAATCACACGATAACGAGCACCTGTATCTGCAGGTTGAATATTACGCAATACAAGCCTAGGAGTATTAACACCTGTCACGAAATTCGTATTCGTTGTATATTCAACAGTATCCTTGAACCAGCGATACTTTGAGAGATGAGTCGGAGGAATATTTGCGACTTCGGCACCCACATCAAAAATTGCGGTTCCACCGAGTACAGTATATTGATTAGTCAAATCATTCAGGATTGTCGTGCGTGTTGATACAAGCAATCTTGCTTCATTTGTCACTACACTGTCAGCACCCGAATTTGCTTTCACTATACAGCGATATACACCTTCATTTTGATAAGATGCACGGTCAATTGTGAGTGTATCATTTGTTTGATCGGGGAGAAGCATTCCATCTTTTGTCCATTGATATGTCACTTGACCATTGAATGTTGCATTTGCAGTAACAAATAACATGGTTTTTGTGGTATCACATGTAATCGTGCGAACGGGCTGTTGAGTAATTGTAATCACCGGAATGATTTCATCGGCACCCATATAACTATTGCGTCTTTGATCACCATCAATGTCTGTGTTAATGAAGGTCTTCACAGTTTGATCACCGAACAATTGCACATCCACTTCATTGAGATGTAAATTGTCAGAAGAGAATGCAACTCTTTTGGAAAGTGAATTCGCATCTTTTGATGTACCTGTGCGCCATTGAGCAATTGTTGTGAATTGTGTTGTGTTCACACCATCATTGATTTGTCCTACCTTTCCTGAATCGGTATGCATCACATTATAATCTGAGATCACTATAGGCATGGATTGAGTGCTAGGATATGCCACAGACATGATAATTGCTCTATCAGAATTCGTAAAGATATTATTCAATACTGTAATAGTGTTTCCACCATTGATATTAAGCAAAGATGCATTGAGTGATGTATTTAATCCATGCACTGTATTGTGTACAATACCGGCATAACCTGTATTCTTCAATGATATACCATGTGCATTGGTTGTTGAAGCACCAATCTTCATCATATTATTTGCAATCAATGTTCCGGATTGCTGATTACCGGGAACTTCATGAACTGCAATTGCCGAACCTTGTTTCAAATCAACAATCACATTATTTCTGATGATTGTATTGCCTGAACCTTTTATGAGTGTAAGACCTGCATTGGCACTTGCAAGTGGTTCGAAATGATTGCCTGAAATCGTTGTGATATTGGTATTGCGAAGATGCAAACCACTTTGTTTGAATTTCTTGAATTGATTATTGCTGATGATACAATTCACTGCACTGAGCGTTGTATCATAGGAACTATGAATTCCATGATTACCACCCGTGAACATGGAATTTGTGATACTCAAACCTTCCGCTACATTCAATGCATCGATGGTGATTCCATTCCCGGAAGCACTTGCTGGAATTTCAATATTCAAATTCTTGAATGATACGGAAGTAGTGGTATTTCTGAGTTTAATCACATTACCAAGACTTCCCGACATAGCTGCGAAATTCAGTCCATCAAAATGAATATTATCTGTACCATTCAATTCCATCACAAAGTGTTTTTCCTCATATCGCGATGTGAACGAAATGTCCGGAGATTGATTCGATGACGGATCTCTCCTGAATATGACAGGTTTACTTGCATTTGAACCGGGTATTTCATTCATCATGATCTGGCCATCATAGATACCGGGTCGAACATGAAATGTTACGGAATCCAGTATTCCCCATTGTGAAATATATCTTGCAGCATCTGCAACATTTGAGAAATTAGGTGTCAATCCACCGATGGTATATGTTCCTTTCAAGAGTCCGGGACCGATGGATCTCGTAAAAGAATTATTTCCGTTATTTCCATCTTGCTGCCCATTTGGAGTCATGGCAACTGCACTCAATTCAATCAATGTTGCAGGCGCCAAGTTTATGGAGTCTAGAGATACATTCATGCTTGTACCTGGTGCCAATGGACCGGGAAGATTTTTTGAAGCAAGTTTTGTATTTCCGACATATAACTCAATAAGTGCAGAATTAACAGTATTCGAACCGGTATTTGCAATTGTTGCAGAGATTTGTCTGAATCCGGGTGCAAATGGTACTGCAGGAACATTTAAGGAAATCACAGCGAGATCATTCTGCGCGATGTCCAATACTCTTGCCATATAGAAATCATCGCCACCTTTACCGGTCAATGTGAAAGGCGTAAGAATTGTTTCAAATCCATGTGCTCCAGTTATATATGCACCACCTGCGCCATTATGAGAAATGGACTCCACATTGTCATTCGAACTTGAACCTGCTTGCTTTGCCCATTGAATCAAGCCATTTGTATTCATCTTCAATACAAATACATCACTGCCCCCTCGAGAAGCAAGTGATGATGTTCCAAAAGTTGCATTACCGGAAAATGTACCGGTTGTCATTACAATGCCTGAATTGTCCACGCTCACTCCCGTACAAGCATCATCACCTTGAGCACCAATCAATTGTGCCCACTGAATAATTCCTGTCTTTGAGAACTTAGCCAATAGTCCATCGCTTCCACCTTGTGATGTCAAGGCGATTTGTCCGATGCTAAAATCACCCGTGGAAGTACCGGCGAGATAGATATTGCTATCTATATCACTCGACAAATCATCCCCAATATCAGCACCTATACCACCAATAGATCTAATCCAAATTGGCTCAAAAGTACTCAAGGAATAATTGGCCAAGAGTATATCCGTTGATCCATTCGAAGTGATTGAATCATTCTTGAAGCCTGCTTTACCTGAATATGTACCTGTAAAGGCAAATCCTGATGCATGAATATGAATATCCGCTGAAATATCATCGCCGATACCACCTGCTCGTGCATGTGATAGAATTTGACCATTTTCATCAAATTTGATGATGATGATGTCTTTTCCACCGGCACTTGCATATTTGACTGTATCACCGGCTTTTGTAATGAATCGCAAGGAATCGGAATATGTTGCAGAGAGATGGACATTGCCTTGGCGATCGCAACTCAAACCGGTTCCCATATCATCGCCAATGCTTCCAAGATTGCGTACCCAATTGAGAACTCCACCCTGAGAATATTTGGCAATGAACATATCCTTACCACCATTGCTCTGAATAAATACACCACTTATTCCGGCAGTTGATTCAAAATATCCGGTTGCATAAAAATTACCGGATGCATCGCTTGTGACAGCATGAATGCGCTCATTTCCCGGACCGGCTATGCGATTCACCCAAGCGGCATCACCATTTGCGGTGAAACGAACCATGAGTCCATCATCTCCACCACTACCGGGAATCGTGATTTGTCCAAATGAAATTGAGCCGGAATAATATCCACCTGCATAAATAATGCTCGGAGAATGCCTGTGAATGGACATTCCCTTGTCAGATTGCGTATTCCCACTGTTTTTCGCCAAATCCCATCCGGGAATTTGAGCTTGCAAACTCGAAAACATGAGGAATAACAGCGCAAAAAACACAGAAGTCAGGCTGTGATTCATAATATATCCTTAATGTGTATCAAAAAATCAATGTCATCAATATCGGTCAACTTGCAACTGACCGACATATCATATATGTATATGTAACAGTTGTCAGAATATGAAACGGATAATCTCAGGCCATTTCGTGAAGAGAATCACGCGATAACCAAGATATGTCCCCACTCCAATCATGGTGAGACCGGCAAATCGCTGAATGCGCATCGTGAATTCAACGGAAAATTTGGCCTTGAAATGCAGGAGTACACGCAGGAGTATATACATCCATGCAAAGTTGCCAATTCCGAACCCTATGGAATATAGGACGCTGTCCAATGATGAAACCGCAATCATATTGCTATGCTGCACAAACATGCAGGTATAAGCCAATGAAGGCAGAAATGTGGGATTGGCAATATTTGCTAGAGCAATTGCTATACCAAGGAAAAATGGACCCCCATGCT
>JBIKKD010000269.1:0-2500 GCA_044360565.1 Kapaibacterium sp. (SeqCode) | reverse complement strand
ATTGTGATGGTTGGCAATCATTTAAGCGCTAAAGCAATTGCATATGGTCAACTCATCAATCAGGCACTCGGCTCTGTAGGTGAAGGCAAGCCATTGAATCTATCTCATAGATTGTATAATAGTGGTGATGTAAGTTCTGCTTTGTCTGCATTTAGAACTTCATTAAAAAACAAAGAGATTGGTGCTGTTATTTATGCAGAAACCAATCCTGAATATTGCGCTGACTCCGAGCTAAAGAAATTGCTTGCAGAGCAAGTTGAATTTTCAGCTTCGCTTGCATTCAGCGAACATGAAACATCACAGACACTATGTACAGTATCTGTTCCGACAACGCATTATCTTGAAGCATGGGGTGATGCCATTAACTTTGATGGCACATATTCCATTCAGCAACCGATTATAGCTCCTCTCAATCAAGGATCAATGAGCATTCAAGATTTCTTGATTTTGACCGCCAATTTCATCAATGCATCAAGTTTTGTCGATACTCCTACTTTCTATGATTTCATTAGAAAAAATCAATCTGATTTTGCTTCCAAGTCAGCTTGGGAACAATTGCTAAGAGATGGTGTACATGCAAGAACTACATCTTATGAAGCCGGTACTGCAAGTGGTCTGTCTTCATTGCCAGCTAGCCCTACAATTTCCGGTGGTTTGACTATTGCAATAACTCCATCCTATGCATTGCTTGATGGAAGTCAGGCCAATAATTCATGGTTGCAAGAATTGCCTGATCCGATCACAAAAGCGACATGGGGTAATGTTGCAATGATGAATAAGCAGACTGCAGAATCATTGAATGCTGTCCAAGGTGAAGTTCTCAGATTCACGACTTCACAAGGCAGTATCGAATTACCGGTGTTCATTCAGCCCGGTATGAGTAATAATGTTGTCTCCATTGCATTGGGTTATGGAAGAACAGCCGGTGGTAAAGTGCTTGAAGGTGTCGGTGCAAATGCATATACATTGCTTACAGCAAATGGCGGTTTGTTTGTTTCTGCGAAAGCGGAGAAAGTTGGCAGAACAGAAAAGATTGCTACTACTCAAGGTCATCATGCGATTGAGCGTTATGACAAGCCAAGTCCATTCGACAATGAGTGGAAAGAAAGAACAAAAGACATTCTAGGTGTTGAAGAAGGCTATATCACACTTGCTTCTCTTGCAGCAGCAAAGGGTGGTTCACATGAAGAACATGGACATGATGCACATCATATTTCAGATACCTTAAGTATTGTCGATGGTTTCCACTACAGTGGTCATCGTTGGGCTATGGCAATTGATCTTAGCGCATGTACCGGATGTTCCGCATGTGTGGTTGCTTGCCAAGCAGAGAATAATATCCCAACTGTTGGTAAGAAGTATGTTGCCAATAGCCGTGAAATGCACTGGATCAGAATTGATCGTTATTATCGCGAAGATGCATCTGGAAATGTGACTACAGTATTCCAGCCGATGCTTTGTCAGCATTGCGAAAATGCACCATGTGAAAATGTTTGTCCTGTTGCGGCTACCACACATAGCCCTGAAGGATTGAATGAAATGACCTATAATCGTTGTGTGGGTACAAGATATTGCTTGAATAATTGCCCATACAAAGTGCGTCGTTTCAACTTCCTCAATTGGCACAAGGATAAGAAGACACCTCTTGATATGGCATTTAATCCGGATGTTACTGTTCGTATGCGCGGTGTAATGGAAAAATGTACATTCTGTGTTCAGCGTTTGAATGAAGCCAAGATGCATGCAAAAGATCAAGGTCATTCAAGAGTGCAGGATGGTGAAGTTGTAACGGCATGTCAACAAGCATGTCCGGCTGGCGCAATCCTCTTCGGAAATGTCAATGATCCAAAGAGTGCAGTTGCAAAAGCGGCAACAATCAATAGAGGCAATCACACTCAAGAATATAAAGAAAAGAATGGCGCTTATAAAGTGCTCAGCGAACTCAATGTGCGTCCTTCCGTGACTTACCTTGTGAAAGTTCGCAATACAGAACAATTACCGAAAGTATAACACAAGAATATAATACGCAGGAAATCAGTATGTCGGTTGAAACTGTCACAAAGACGGCCCCAAGAAATGTAGTGGATCATTTGGATGCCACTGCATATCACGGCAATCCGTATCCCGTAGAAGAACCAATGCGTGAGCCGCTTGTTCTTGGCAATCCGTCTCTTCATGATGTCACTGCCAAAATTGCAGGCATTATTGAAGGAAAACCCAATCTCAAATACTGGATTGCAGTATTGATTTGTGCATCAATTGCCGGAGCTGGTTTCGGCGCAATTGGTGAAACAGTCATGACAGGGATTGGAGTTTGGGGATCAAACAATACGATTGGTTGGGCATGGGACATCACAAACTTTGTGTTTTGGATCGGTATCGGTCATGCCGGTACATTGATCTCGGCTATTTTGTATTTGTTCCGTCAAAAATGGCGTACTGCCATCAACCGTTCTGCTGAAGCGATGACAATTTTTGCGGTATTGTGTGCCGGTATTTT
>JBIKKD010000302.1:0-8159 GCA_044360565.1 Kapaibacterium sp. (SeqCode) | reverse complement strand
ATCTCCGAACCAGATATTCCCTTGACTATCTTCTTCGATTGTAAACACATGTTCCAATGTGCCTTGCGGTGATGTAGATTTTCCATTGCGTTTACTATTGGGGTGAATTAAGTGATGCTTTTCTGAAAAGTTTACAATTGAATCACCTTCTTTCAGTAATACTCCGATACCATTATTCCCAATCCATAGTCTGCCTTTCGAATCTTCTAGAATACTTCGAATATGCAATGGTGCTACTGTTCTATCATATCCCAATGTTTCATCAGTGATGATGGTAAAATCACTTCCATTATAACCGAAAACACCGGCATATGTGGCAAACCAGATCATAGTGTTTTTGCCTTCTGAAATACCCGTGACTGCAAACACATTATCATTGGGATCGAGTACTTTTTGCGGTGGAAATTCGAGATACTCTAATTGCAGTCCATCATATCGATATACGCCTGATGTATTACCGGCGCCAAACCATAGATCATTTGCTGTTTTCTTCCATTCATTTTTCGTGGAAGTATTGCGCCGAATTGGAAACACATTGTGAGATATATCATTGCTTGTTGTTGTATGATTAGTCATTCGAATTCCATCATAACTACTCACCCCACTTGGTGTTTCAAACCATATAACTCCTTTCGTATCTTCTTGAATGGAGTGTATCTGATTACTAGAAAGCCCTTCCTTACTTGTGAAATAGGTGAATGATATGCCATCATACATCGCAACACCTTCTTGAGAACTGCCAAACCAATACTTCCCCTTGCTATCCTGAAAGATTGCACGAATCACCGAAGTGAATTTCAATGTGTCGGACTTCGCATTCGAATCCAATCCAATCTTATGCGTTTGTCCCACAGTTGTGTTTTTATCAATACAGGAAAAGTGTAAAAACACTATGAGAATAAGAGAAGTCAATTTGAATGATTTATGCATGTGGGGGTTATGTGAGTGGATGTGGGAAGGTGACTAATTAAAATGACTTATACTAACCACACATACTTGAGTAGTAGATAAAGACAATATATACTATGTAAATATAACTCTATTCCCCTTCTTCCAATAATGCCTGAAGCTTTGTAATGATCCCCTCAATTGTTTCGCGATCATCTTCAGGATCTAAACTCTCGAAATAGTGTTCTATAATTTCATCTTCATCAATTTCTACGGGTAATGATTCCCAATCACCGGAGAAGACATTATAGAATACACATCATAGGTTGCAGGTAGCTGTTTGCGACTTGGCGTAGCCGCGAATTTTAGCAAAAAGTCCAATCGAAGCACTGTACCTGAACATACTACAAAACTGTCTTTGGAACACGAACCACCGCCTTTTGGGTAGGTGCTGTTACAAGCTGCCTTTTCAATTCTCATTACTTACATTGTGAGTTTCCTTAGTTAGTATTTATTACTTCCTTAATCCAAGTTTCTATCTTATTAAAGATTTCAACTTGCCATGCTTTAATATCTTTATTTTCTTCCAGTGTAAGTATTGAGCATACCTTGTCTGATAAGGTATTGTTAGGTTCAAAATACAAACCATTTTTGTTTTCATAATTGCCAGGATAAACCAATGCTACTTTTTTAGCATTATAATAATGATGATAGACATACAATTGTCTTAGATCATCTGGTGAAGGATTATAACAGTTTAGGTTTTTCCATTTTGTATCTAACACCAAATATTCGTTATTGCCTATCTTTATAACAATATCTGGCTTCATAGTGGTTTTACGTCCACCAATTGACTTCCAAAAGTTTTTACTAGTTTGTGCAGTTATTGAATAAGATGTTGGTTTATGTTTTTTCAAACTAACATATACAAATTGCTCCCACAACTTATTCATGTCAAACATTAATGCTAAGACATCGTTTTTGCCTTTGTTTACATCTGGATGATATTGTAGCAATATCATTTTAGCAATCTCAATAGCTTTTTTGTAAGCTAGATTTTTTTTATTAAAAATGATTTTATTGAAAGATGCTTCCGATACTTTTATATCTGATATTTCAGGAAAATTCAATAGCAAGGCACCAATTCTACTATGCAGTGAAGGATTCGTATTAATTTGCTTTAGTAGCGTAATTGTATTAAAAAGAATTTGATGTAAAGGATGGACAACATCATAAGTTGTATATCGTGTGTAAAATTGCTCTTGATGTGTTATATTTTTTTGAATATGTTTTGAAAACACGATGTTGCCTTTAAGGGCTGTATTATTTCCTTCTTTTTTACGATATTTTTTAATTAAGCCACCATGCAACAAATACTCAACCTCTTTTATAAATAATTCAAAGTACAAATCAAGTATAGTATTAGGTTTTACTTTTAAATTCGCATTACTAGTAGATCTAATTTCAAAACCAGAAACAGCTCTTAACATGCCAATTAGCAATGAGCGCCATATTTCCTTATCATCTGAATATTTATCTGCTTTAGGCAGCACTTCTATTAAAGTATTACCTACTTGAAGCACACCCACATACTCATTAAATTGAACACCGTTATGAGTTAATGAAAAATAAGGTACACCATTACCATAATAGGATTGCAATGCTTTTAACTGGTCGGCAGTTAAGCGTATATCTCCCTTATCAGTTCGTAAGATCTGATGTTCAAATACAGATATGGTTGCTTGTTTAGGCAATGTTTAATTTCATTAATCGTTTAATGGCTTTTTCAAAATCCATTTTCACTTTGTTTACTTCGTAATTAGTAGGCTCTCTGTAATCAATGATTTCATAAACATCTTTGCTTTCGAAATCCCCAGAACTTTCATGGTCAAATTCTGCAAATGAGTCAACTTTATCATTCCAATTCTTGAGATTCACAAAACCTTGACCCAACACTAATCCTATTTTACCAAAGTCACCAAAAAAGTACTCTTGCAATAATGGTAAAATACTTTTGTAAAAGGAGTTCTTTAACTTTTCATTTGGCTTTTCACCATCTTTTAAAATGAAATAGGAATGACCTATTAAATGATCCTTATCTAATAGTTTTTCAATCCTATTATTAATGGTTTGTAAAATCTCAAATGCTTTAACCCCTGCATATTCGTATTGCAATTCTTTTAAATCATACTTAGGTGGTATTTCCTCAAAAACAAATCTTCTTCTCAAGGCAGTATCTAAAGCCTCAACACTTCTATCTGCGGTATTCATTGTGCCTACTAAATACAAATTAGACGGAATGCCAAATCTCTCTTTGCTATATGCTAACGTTGCTTCTAATGCTTCAGGCTTTCCAAGGCGTTTATCGTCTTCAATCAATGTAATAAGTTCTCCAAATATTTGAGATACATTCCCTCTATTTATCTCATCTATAATAAGAACATATTTTTTTTGGGCAATAGCTTTTTCTTCAGCTGCTGAAGATGCAATTGATTTTTCAAAATCCTTTATCGCCTTAAAAACCGCATAATAATTGGTTGTCCACCCTATATCAGTTCCAACTTCTTTTCTTAACTGTTCATTGATATTTTTAATATCGTCCGGGCTTTGAAATTTATCATATATCCTTTTCAATTTTTCCTTCGTAATGGTTTCAACTGTGTTTGCACTCTCACCAGACGTTGAGATTCCCTCGCCTTCTATTTTAAGTAATTTAACATTTGATTTTCGTGAAGGGAAAATATGAAATTCACCCTCTTCTAAATTTGAGAAAATATCTGTTAATCGTTTTAAAAAAGCAACATACAACTCTTCAAAATTTGTAACGGCTGATGTTGCATTATTCGAAGCGGTTAATTTATCGCTGTTCTTAATCTGACTACAGAACTCCTTAAGAATCCCATTAACTACTTTATAAACTACGGGTTCCCCTTCTTGTTTTGGCTCTAAAGGTTTTATTCCTTCAATAAAATCTTCATAACTCATATTTTGATGGAAAGTAGTAAAAACTATTTGACCATTTCTTATTAAACGATCAAACTCTTCTTTTACCAACTTTCGGTCTTGCGTAAGATCAAAATTCGCGTTAATAATATTTATTGCCTTATTAATCGAATTGTATGTCTTACCAGTACCTGGAGGACCGAATAATATTGTGTTTAATGGATCCATAAAAGTGATAGTTTTACGTTTTTTATATTGTTTAAGAAAATCGGAATATGTTTTTATAGAGGCAGAATACCAACCTTTTAATGCATATGAAGAAAATTCCTCGTCATAATATTTTCCATCCTTATTTTTCTGTTCTTTTATTAAGTCATTATAAAGTAAATCTATCTTCTCAATGTTGTCCTCTTCGAAAATAGTATACCCTATTTTTTCGGATAATTTATCGATAACATTCGTATACTGTTTTTTTGTGCTGTCTTCTACATGAATGCCTGTCTTTGCCCAAAGTATATACTCTGCTTTATAATTCATTTTATTTACTTTTATATTAGGGATAAGATCAAAAACATAGTTTTCAAAATCGGTATTATTAAATTTTTTAAAACTTGATTTCTTTGATCTTTTTAATTCTTCTTCCATTGCAAAATCAATCGATATGATATTTGAATTCACGGAATTAATATCAGTAAAGTGTGTATAGTAAGGTACTGGTTCTGATCCATCAAACTTTTCACTTGTATTATTTAATATGTCTTTTGTGATAGCACCAAATTTTCCTTTAGCATTTGTTACAAATAAATTCCAGCAATAGCGTTGTCCAATTATAAAATTTAAATTGTTATCTCGTATACTAAACACTAAACGTTCATCCCCTTGTTTTAAACCAAATCGATTGATTACCCCTCGTATAAATGCAATGTACTCTTCAAAATCTTTGGCGTCAAACTGGTCTGGATGAAATGATTTATTTTCTCTGGAATTAGGTATCTCCTTAATTGGAGACAAATTGTCATGTCGTGGTGCATCATACCTATCAAAAAATTTAAAATCATCTACTGCTATTGGATCAATCTTAGATATGCTTCTAGCTAAAAAAACTATACGTGCGGCTTTTTTGCTGTCTTTATAATCTGAGAAATATTTGTTGTAATAAAGCGTTTTGTATTTTTTATCCCATTGTTTTTTATTGAGGTCTTCCTGAGATTCAGCAAAATCAATTATATCGACTTTATACTTAACAAATCTTCCAACACTATAATACAGAGGGAAACTATCCCCTTCGCTAATGATGTTTTTCAGGAATTTCAAAGTATTATTGGTGCCACTTGGTCTTTTGCTGTTCCAAATAATACAAGCATCATAATCTTTTATTTCTTGAATATACTCATCTTGCCATTGTGTGCCATCTGATGCCATTAAACCAACAACTTCGTCTTTCCATTCTTTACCCATTTCATATATTAATACTGAAAGGATTTGAGTGTAATTGTCAGAGTTGGTTGTTTGAATATTGTATTGGCTATAATAGTTTTTTAAATCCGTTACAAAAGTCTTAGGGTCGTATTTCTTTTTGAAAAGATTTGCTGCGATTGTAGCCCTATGATTTTCGCTAAGTATGGTTGAGTTATTTTGTGGATCTAATAAATAGTTAAAGGCATTAATTATAGAGCCACCGGTAATTGGTTCATGCTTAAATTTGAATTTAATCAAGCCAGCCATCCAATTGCCCATGCGAACACCTGCCTTTGCTATTGATCTTTTATCATCATACTTATTGTATTTATCTTTTTCATTGGCGTGAACATCGGAATAAGAAGTAATTTCAAAAAGCAGATCAATGATCTCTTTTAACTCCAAACTACTATTATGTACTTGCTTTAATTTCTCATAATCTTCGCCTAATTCGATTAACTGTTCTTTTAACGAATCTTTAACTGTTAAATTAAGCCACTTATTTAAAGCGTCCTGACCTTTTTGAAAATAAAATTCTTTAGACTCTATTAAGTTCTTACAGTTTTTGTCAGATAGAATATTATTAATTTCTTCTTGTGTCATTGTAATTACTTTCTCAATTATGCGTGGTTACTAAGGTTGCTTGTAACTACCTTATCCTCAATACATTCTTACCCCAATTATATACTCGGTAGAAGTATCTGCGAAGAAATGTCTTACTTGTTATTATATGTTTTAACTAAATAATCAACCGGAGTTTTTCTATTGAATATTCATATTACTATATATTATTTTCTCTGTTTAAAAATTCCTTACCATAAATATGCTAGCAGATAAAAAACAATTTTATACGTATTTTCTTTAGATATTTTATCTTATTTGAACATCACCTTCTCTCCAACTCATCCAATGTCTTCCCTGACTTATCTTTCCACTCAATCCACCCATTTGCATTTCTCGCTAGTATCCCTGAAGCAGCTGCACTTGGTGATGCAAACAAATAGTCCTCATT
Organism: Kapaibacterium sp. (SeqCode); assembly: GCA_044360565.1. Classification (GTDB taxonomy): domain Bacteria; phylum Bacteroidota; class Ignavibacteria; order Kapaibacteriales; family UBA961; genus UBA961. Next base: position 1,858 of record JBIKKD010000302.1, on the reverse strand, counting down.
GAATACATAAACTGAACCATTTTCAACCATAATGTTTTGTGCTAACAGTTTCTCTCTAATCTTTCTAACTGTAGAGCTTGATGTATTTGACAATACCTTATTAGCTTTTGAACCCTTAAACACTACAAATCCATCATCCAGAAATTTCCCTTCAGCGATTGCTTCTTTCCCTTTACAAATAAGAGTTTCTTTTTCACTCGTTGTTGTTTTTCCTATTGTATCAAATAAAGGAAATCCAAGGGTTGAAAGAAGAATTTTAATTGTATCGAAATTATCGAGCAAGTCTGCTTCAATTGTTTCAGGAACTTCAAACTTTTTCGGATTTATAGAATTTTCTAATGTAAATCTATTCGCTTCATATGCTTTGGAAATTGCAAGCTCTTCTAAGTATTCTATGTGTGTTAGAGTAAAGCTTTTTGTTTTTGAAATTATGATAATGGCATAATTCCAAAATTCTTTTTTCTGATCATGTGTTTTAATTCTTTCAAAACAATTTCTCGATTGACCAATATATACTACAGGCTTTGATGATACTTCACCTTCACCGAACAAAAAATAAATTCCAGCATTAGATACTTCTTTTCTGCTACTTGCCTCATTTATTTTCGTCCGTGGAATAAAGATCGCCAATTCTACATTACTCGTTACTTCAGCAAGCTTTATTCCTCTTGGTGATCCGTCCGTAAGAAATATCTGTATTGTTTTTCCTCTCATATCTATCCTTTTGTATAATGGTCCCTGCTGTCTCACACATTAAACCTAAAATACATGATGTCCCCATCATGCACGATATACTCTTTTCCTTCCACTTTATAGAGGCCGGCATCTTTGACGGCTTGCTCGGTGCCGAGTCTTTTGAGATCATCATATTTCATGACTTCTGCGCGGATGAATCCTTTCTCAAAATCAGTATGGATTACACCTGCTGCTTGTGGTGCAGTTGAATTGCGCTTCACTGTCCATGCACGAACTTCTTTTTTGCCGGCTGTGATATAGGTGATCAAACCAAGCAGATTATATGCCTCGCGAATCACGCGATGTAAACCAGGTTCTTCCATGCCCATGTCCTGCAAAAACAAATCACGATCTTCGGTATCCAACTGCGAAATCTCTGCTTCGATCTTCGCACAAATAGGCACAACAAGTGAACCTTGCTTTGCAGCATATTCTTTCACTTGATCGATATACTTGTTTCCTGATTTCAATCCTTCTTCATCGGTATTGGCAATGAACATCACGCGCTTGTCCGTGAGCAAAAAGAGCGTACGCATGAATTGCTTCTGCGCATCATCCACTGGAAATAAATTCGCGGTCTTTCCCTCATTCATAAAATCACGCAGCTTGAGCAAAAATTCTAATTCTTCTTTGGCATCTTTGTCCTGACCCCGTGCCTTCTTTTGCACAGTCTCAATCTTCTTCTCAACTGATTCCACATCCTTCAAGAGCAATTCAGTATTGATGGTCTCGATATCCGCAACGGGATTCACATGATTGCTCACATGAATCACATTCTCATCCTCGAAACATCTCACCACATGCGCAATGGCATCCACTTCGCGGATATGCGACAAAAATTGATTACCAAGTCCTTCACCGGATGCAGCTCCTTTCACCAAACCGGCAATATCAACAAATTCAATGGTCGTTGGAACCACGCGCTCTGTTTGATACATCGCATCAAGCACTTCCAAACGCGCATCGGGAACATTCACAACACCCACATTTGGGTCAATCGTGCAAAATGGATAATTGGCCGCCTCCGCTTGAACGGATGATGTAAGCGCATTAAACAACGTGGATTTTCCGACATTCGGCAAACCAACAATACCACAAGCAATTCCCATGTCTGTATAGCCAT
>JBIKKD010000268.1:0-2528 GCA_044360565.1 Kapaibacterium sp. (SeqCode) | reverse complement strand
GTATTCAAGGAATCAATGCTCTTTACCCATAAGGGAATGAGCGGTCCGGCAATTTTGCAGATTTCTTCATATCTGGATAAAGAGAATATATTTACCATAAACACATTGCCTGGATTCGATTATTCTCAAATATCCGGTAATTCAAAAAAGAGCGAATGGAGAACTGTGCTTGGACATATTCTCCCGAAAAGGTTTTCTGATTATTGGACACATTCTCATCATCAGAATGAAGTGTTCGGTCATTATAGTGATCGTAGCATACAACAGTTTCTCAATGAATTGCAAGAATGGAATTTCACTTCTTCAGGTACAGAAGGATATGCAAAAGCAGAGGTCACTGCCGGAGGAGTGAATACAAATGAATTATCGTCAAAAACAATGATGTCGAAGAGTAATCCCAATCTCTACTTTATCGGAGAAGTTGTTGATGTGACAGGGCATTTGGGCGGATACAATTTTCAATGGGCATGGTCATCAGCTCATGCGGCTTCAGAATCAATAATAGGAAATCATGGCTAAGAATCTGTTTTCGGCAAATGCACTCTCAAAATCTTATCATGAGAAAACGCTTTTTACTTCCATTGCACTCGGTATAATGGAAGGTGAGAGAATAGGTATCATTGGTAAGAATGGCGTCGGAAAAAGTTCTTTGCTTAAAATCATAGCAGGACTCGAAGAACCCGATGCCGGAATCGTCACCAGAGCAAAAGATGTGCATATAGTATATTTGCCACAGCTTCCTGTTTTTGAAACTCATGAATCATGCATTGATGCCGTCATGTCAGGTAAACCAGAAATCGTGGCATTACTGGAGGAACATCGGAATCTCTGCGAAAGCCAAGAAACCGTAACAGATCATTCATTTGGTGATGAAATTCATGAACTCTCCGTTCGAATTGATTTACTAAATGGTTGGACATTAGATAATCAAGCAAAAACACTTCTCATGAAATTGGGAATTTCTGATGTTCACAAATTGGTACATAATCTTTCGGGTGGACAGAAGAAACGCGTTGCTTTGGCAAAAGCTTTATTGTCAGAACCTGATTTATTGATTCTTGATGAACCTACAAATCACTTGGATGCGGATTCGGTTCAATGGCTTCAGGATCATTTGAGTGATTATTCAAAAGCCATTTTACTTGTAACCCATGATAGATATTTCCTTGATGCCGTATCAACCAAAATCATTGAGCTCGACAATCAATCACTTTTTACTTATGAAGGAAATTTTGAATATTTTCTCATGCGTAAAGAACAGAGAATGGCAATCGAGGAATCAACTGCAGAGCATGAAAGAAATACTCTTCGCAGAGAACTAGCATGGCTTCAGAAAGGAGCAAAGGCTCGTAGAACCAAGCAGAAAAGTCGCATCGACTGGATTTCCAAGATGCAAGAAAAACCCGAACAAGTCGAGATTCGAAATATCAAGATTGAAATCGGAAATAAATTTCTTGGCGGTAAATTGATTGATGCCGTTGACATTTCTAAGTCAATCAATGGAAAGACATTATTCAAAGAATTCACATATCGTGCGGCGCCGGGTGATCGAATCGGTGTCATAGGTCCGAATGGGGCAGGGAAATCAACATTGTTGAATATACTGAGTGGTCGAATTCAAACAGATTCCGGTTATGTAAGCATCGGTGATACGGTCAGCATTGGTTATTTTGATCAAGAAGTCAAAACACTCAAAGAACAATTGACTGTCATTGGAAATCTTCGCGAAATTGCCGAGTACATAGATACCGGAATCGGACGAGACCGATTCATCACCGCCAAGGAATTATTGGATAGATTCCAATTTCCGGGGAAACAGCATCATTCATTCGTACATACACTATCAGGTGGAGAAAAACGAAGACTAGCCATGCTCATGACGCTAATGGGTAATCCAAATGTGCTCATGTTCGATGAACCAACCAATGATTTTGATATTGCAACACTGGCCGCATTGGAAGAATATTTGGAATATTTCAAGGGCGTTTTATTGATAGTCTCCCATGATAGATCATTTCTTGATCGAACCGTGAACCGCATATTCTCATTCGAAGATGATATAATCAAAGAATATCCCGGAAACTATTCCGCATATCTTGAGAAGATTGAGCAAAAGAAGACTGAACATTCACAAGAAATGATATCGAAACCCAAAGAACAAGTCCAACAGGAGAAATCATCCAAAAAGAAAGGACTCACTTTTAATGAAAAAAGGGAATTCGAAACTTTGGAATCGACAATAGCTCAGAAGGAAGAACATATTTCATCCATCAATGAACAATTGGCTGAAACTCCGCCCGAACAATTCAAAAAATTTGAAGAATTATCTCTTTTACATGCCAAAACGGAGCAAGAACTAGAAAATGCCATGCTTCGTTGGATGGAACTTTCTGAGAAATCAACCTCCAACTAATTGAGAACTCCGTATTTTGCACGGTCTTTAGCACGAGAAGCGCCATGTTGAAAGAATTACTCAAACCGGACATACAAGATCTCATAGCCACAAGAAATTGGCAGGCTTTGCGAGA
>JBIKKD010000267.1:0-2531 GCA_044360565.1 Kapaibacterium sp. (SeqCode) | reverse complement strand
GGAGTGCATCATTGCGTAGAATCCCTGAAATGATGGGATGGTTTGCACAGTTCGCAATCGTTATTTTGCTTCCGATTTTAATCTTTAGAAATACCTTCTTTCATGGCATTGAAGATATCCCTTCAAAAGCTCCTTATACAAATACACCGTTTTTCATTGTACGCGTGATTGGATATTGCTTGTTCTGGTTCTGGATGCATCGTTATATTGTTGGTAATTCTATTAAACAAGACAATGCGTCTGACTATGCACCTACAGTTAAAAATTACAAGAGAAGCGCTCCATTTGTTTTGGGATATGCTCTGACAATCACTTTTGCAGCATTCGACTTGATGATGGCTCTTGAACCACATTGGTTCAGTACCATTTTTGGTCTCTATTATTTTGCAGGTAACTTTGTTTCAACACTTTCCGTGATTGCTCTTCTTGTGATGTCAGTCATGAATTCAGGTGAACTCAAAGGTTATATCAATAAAGAGCATATGCATGATCTTGGTAAATTGATGTTCGCTTTCACGATTTTCTGGACCTATATCCATTTCTCACAATATTTCTTGATTTGGTATAGCAATCTTCCTGAAGAAACCTTCTATTATATCGATAGAACTAAAGATGGCTGGGAAATTATGGGATGGTCATCTCTAGTATTGCATTTCATCGTTCCTTTTGCTTTGTTGCTCCGTCAAGATGTAAAACGCAATCAAACAGTATTGAAAGCAGCAGCATTTATTTTGTTGTTCGCTCATTTTATTGATCTTTCATGGATAATCATTCCTGGTTATAGACATCATGGCATTCACCATTTTGATGTATTTGCTCTCATTGCAGCCGGTGGAATGGTATTGCTCTTTATGGGAATTCTTTTATTCTTTACTGCAAAACGCATGAATTCAGTAAGCGGAGTTGCTCATAATGATCCTTATATCGGTGAATCAGTAGAATACTATTCTTAATATCAGATACTATTTCAAAATAAGGTGTACCAGTTGGTGCACCTTTTTTTTTCATATGACACAATTACTAAGTATTTGTATAATTCTAATCCTGATAATATCTTCATGTTCGAATGATATTGTTCAGCCTGATGATTGTGATTCTAATATTCCTCATCAGTTAGATATACTGGTACTTTGCGAGGGATTATATGGGTTTGACAATGCAAGTTTATGGGGAATAGGGAAGAGTGAATCAGCTGATTTGTTTTTATGTAAGAATGGAAGAAAATTAGGTGATACAGCCAATGATCTCATCAAGATTTCTGATTCTTTGAATATCATTATTGTATCCACAAGCAATGAAATCATCAAAATTTCTAATCAAGGGAAAATTGTTTCATCGTATCAGGTCAAGGGTCCTGGACATTTTCTAAAGAAATCCTGTATTATCAATGATTCATTAATCGCAATAACAGATCTTTATGGGGATAAGGTATATGTATTTAACCATGTTGCAATGAGTTTGGATTCAGTGAAACTTACAAATCTTTGTGCGCCTGATGGCATTGCTTATGGAGAAGGACATTTGGTCATTGCTAATTCAGGATATGGAGTTTTTCGCAAAGATGAATTGAATGCAGGCACAATTACTATCTATGATGTTAATACCAAAAGTAGTCGATTTGTAAAGACCGGTGTCAATCCTCAGAATGTGACTTATGATCAATTTACCAAACGATGGATGATACAATATGCACATCTAACCACGATGCCTGATTCAACAGGTGGTTTAGTGGTTTTGAATCAAGCATTCACCGAATTATACCATTTGCGCGGTCAGTATATGGGCATGCAAGTTAGAAAGCAAGAGTATCACTATGCACTTTGCGGAAAATCAATCATCCGCATCAATGATTCAGGAAGTGTCCTTGACACCGTATTAGTGAATAATGCGCGAAATCAATGGTATAGAATTGGGTTGGTTAAAAACAGACTCTATATTTGCAATGCTAGAAATTTTACATTGCCGGGATCAGTATTATTACTGAATGATCAATCAACAGTGATTGAACGAGAGATGTCAGTTGGGATTAATCCAGCAATAGTTATTGATGCTAAATAGGAGTATGTAAATGAGTAATAGTAATGAATTACAAGTTATAGAAGATCTAATTCAAATATCAGAGTATGAGAAAGCTTGTAGTAATATAAATATAGAAGCGATTCAGTCTATCTTAAAGCAAAGTAGTGAATCAAAAATGTTCGAAATTATTAAAGAAATTTATTTAAATATCAATACAGAACAATTAGTAAATCATTCGAAGTTTCTGTTTTCATATATTGAATTTCAAGATCTTTCAGTCAATTCATCTGAATGTTATGATGATATATTGAAACTATGCGAGGAAAGAGGGAAATCGGAAGGAAATGATCTTTATTGTTATTTTATTTTAAAAAAGCGTGTAGAGTTTAATGAATTTACAAAACGATATGACTGCATGATTGAAGCGCTATGGTGCCTTGAAAGCCATGTTGCAAGATTACGCATGCACAACGAATTGTTAGAGAATATTGATGAATGGTTTACTGACCTTG
>JBIKKD010000296.1:0-2538 GCA_044360565.1 Kapaibacterium sp. (SeqCode) | reverse complement strand
AGCGCATAGAACATGCCATTATGCACGCGGCTCGGCACGAGATAATCGCGAGCTCCTTCCGGAGTGGACTTCGTGAGAATCGGTGTTTCCACTTCAATAAAATCATTCTCGGCAAAAAAACGATGCGTCAATTGATAGAGTTTATTGCGTGTAATGAAATTCTTCTGAAGGCTTGGTCTGCGAAGATCGAGATAGCGATATTTCAAACGCAATTCTTCGCCAGCAAGATTTTCATCATTGATTTCAAAGATGGGTACTTCAGAGCGCGAGATGATTTCCAAACCATCGGCAAGTACTTCAATCAATCCTGTCGGGATATTCGGATTTGGATTTTCACGCATGCGAACCGTACCTTTCACGGCGACCACAAATTCGGCGCGTAATTCCTTGGCTATTTCGCCCACTTCCGGCATGGTTTCGCGTTCCACGACGGCTTGAGTGATACCATATCTATCGCGGATATCAAGAAAAGTCACGCTCCCGAAATCTCTTCTTTTGTGCACCCAGCCATTGAGCACAACTTCATTTCCTGCATGTTCGGGGCGGAGGACACCGCAATTCACTGTTCTTTGAGTAAAGGCCATATCTAAACCAAGGGTAAATATAATGTCGTTTCAAGTTCGTAGTTTCACGCATTGTCATTCACACAAGGCATGAAACATGAGATTGGTATTGCTTCTGTTTTCGATTGCACAAATGTTCATCATCGCATCATGTTCATCAGATTGGAGCGATGCCGATGAAGATTTTGCTCAGACATATGCTCGCATTTTGATTGCCCGCGAGAAATTTCCTGATACTGCGCAAGGGAATGCTGAAGTATTGCGCATAATCAAAGAAGGAGGCATGGAGGAACCAGAGTTCCGTCAAAAATTCATGTCTTATTCGCAAAAGCCCGAGAAGCTTCGTGCCATCATGGACACAGTTCACACTCGCATTCGTTTGAAGCGGGTTCCGATTCAATGATTAGTCTTCATCAGAATATTTCTCTTGCATTGCAGCCAAGATTACGATTCGGATATCCGGCAGATTCTTCACGAATAATGTGAGACCGAGAATGATGAAGAAGACAGTATGTTCCGTGATATCACGAAAGGGAACAAACTGCATTGATTTCAATATCGTATGTGGCGCTGTGGGAACAAGAAGCATGGTTCCCAAAATTCCACTCATCATGCCGATTGCATGTTTTTTACCAAGAACGCCATAGCCGGTTGCATACATTAATCCAAAGAGCAAAATGGGAAATGGACTTACAGCGAGTGCTGCTCCCAATACGGCACCGATGCCGGAATGTCTGAATCGAGCAAATGGATTGAATGTACTAAACAATGCCGTCATGGCCGCGCCGATTGCTGCAGCAGAAAAAGTACCGAATAACATCATGCCAATGAAGGCAGAGATCATTGTTAATCCTGCATGTACGGCTTGTGCACTGATTCTTTGTTTCGCCGAAAGCTCTTCGAAACGATTTCTGCTTCTCATCAGATCTTCAATTGGAATCGCACCAAAGAGCATGCCTATACCAGGCATCATGAGTAATTCAATGAGATTCACGAATATTTTTCCGAAAATCAGATGGGTGAATGATTCAGCGATATATGGCAACAAATTACGAATTTACCCTCAGTTTTCGGGTATGATGTAGAGAGTATAGACTTAGATTCAGGATATAATTGAATGATACAACTTCCATTTCCATTGATTTTGGCTTCGCAATCACCGCGAAGAAGACAATTATTGACTCAGATCGGACTCGATTTCAGTGTTTTGCCGGCAGATATCGATGAAGATGCAGTTTCACTAGAGCTTCCTCCACAGGAATATGTGCGAGAATTGTCGCAGAGGAAAGCATTATATATCCGCGAAGAAATCGGTGGGGCTAAAGCAATCATTCTTGGTGCTGATACAATAGTCGTTATTGATGGTCAAATTCTCAATAAACCAAGTGATCCCGAACATGCATTCATGATGCTAAAACAACTTAGTAATCGCATGCATGAGGTATTCACGGGCATCACCCTCGTGGAATCTCATACGGGGAAAATCCTCTCTGAAATCCAAAGAACAGAGGTGTACTTCAGGGAATTACAAGATCAAGAAATATGGGATTATATAGCTTCGGGCTCACCAATGGATAAAGCAGGCGCTTATGGCATTCAAGAAGATTATGGCGCTGTGTTTGTTTCGAAAATCAATGGTTGTTATTATAATGTGGTGGGTTTGCCACTTGAGAAGTTATATGGCATGCTCTCCTCGACTTCGCTCGGAGAGCGGTAGGTTATCTCGGAGAGTGACTGACAGTATTCCCCTCAGGGAGGGGTGGCCGTAGGCCGGGGTGAGAAAAACGTTAATGAAAGTAGGCAGCATTATTTCGATAAAAAAGACTACACCCCGTTATGCTTCGCATGCCACCCCTCGATCACGAGGGGAATTTAGAGTACAGACAGCTCTCCTCGGTTTCATTCGGAGAGAGCTGTAGTGTATGCTCTTTTGATTTACAATAGTTCCGCTCCTATGTAGCTGTGTTCTACGATG
>JBIKKD010000270.1:0-2541 GCA_044360565.1 Kapaibacterium sp. (SeqCode) | reverse complement strand
AATGTTCCATTTTGGTTGAAATCAATCCAAATGGCAACGCCTTGAGGGTAGAAAGGGCTAACCCCAACCGTAAAACTATATGATTGACCAGCCATAATTGTAGGCGCACCAATCGAATTGAAAAATGAATAACCGGTACCGTTAAGGTTATTACAACCGGAATTCAAATTAGACAAGGTCGCAAATGAAAAGCTGTTAATGTAGTCATCAGCACCACAACCGACTCCGGTTACAGGTATACAGTATGACTGAGCTTTCATTTGCGAACCGAAAGAAGACAGGACAAACAGAGATACAATCGTGTATCCAAGCAGCCTAAATAGTCTTTTCATGCGGTTCATAAATACTCCCGATGAATTGTGTAATAATTAGTAAAATATTTGAAATGTATGTTTTCTAAAGTGTATTCGTGAATAGTCTTTACAAATGGTATTATCCAAAGACTAACTGTTCACGGTATTTTAACGATATCTAAATCCTTAACGGACAAAGATTTACGCATATTACTTTCACAATATGCAATTTTACCTCGGAAAGTGGCAACCCTCCAATAAACTAAAATAGGCAAAACAGTATATTCTGACAAGAAAAAAAATATCCACATCAGAATTGAAGTGTCTTCAACTGTATAGATTCATAATTTGTAAAAAAATCACAAGATCATACCTTAATCTGTAATAGATTCAACCAACAAGCGCCATGCCAAGTCTATCTTTTCCATGTTTAAAAGGACAGAAATCACATTTTCCAAGTCTTTTTGAATCATCCCTTCTTTCACAGATTCTGAAATTTCAGGGATCTTACCACACTCCTCAATGACTTGCAGTGATTTTCCAGGTTCTTTATGGGGAATTTCTTTAATTCCCGCCAATTTGGCCAATTGCGCACCGGTCAATATATTACTATGTTTAATAAAGTCGGGCAAAGCATCAATTCCAATTCCATTCCATTTTGGCTTAAATACTTCAAAAATGGCATTTCCATGAGCACGACAATAATAATCATACCCCATTCTTGCCACGAGATCCAACTTTTGAGGATCTAGTTTTCCATCACTGAATGCATGCTCATCCGCATGTATCTTCACAACTTCAAGCAACATGATATTTCCATTACCACCTACTTCCCGCTTCAAGGCAATGCTCTCAATCAATGTACATTCCATTTGAAATGGTGATTCCATTACCCTTGGAGCTCTGACTCTATGCGAATCAATTGAATGCAAACCTGTTTTTTCAAACTCATTCACATCAGGGGAAAATTCACAGGAAGCAAGACTGATTTGTTCTGTCATGTCAAAAGTGACCGCATTTATTGTGCATTCACCTGTTTCAATGATATTGGTATATGTGTCTTTAATCTTGCCGGTTGCTGCAGAAATCGCCGGTCCGATGGCAATAATCGGTGGATTTGAAGCAAATGCATTAAAGAAACTATATGGTGCAAGATTAAGAATCCCATCTTTTGAAATTGTTGAAACAAGTGCAATTGGCCTTGGAGCCACACCACTTAACAATAATTGATGCATGTCTCTTTTGGGCAATTCACCCGGGATGAATTCAAGAAATTTTTTATTCATGGATGGATCGCCTCATTGGAGGATACATAAATGGCTCAATAGACTCTGATTTTCCGGTTTCTCTATCAATCTTCAAGACTACGCCACTCAATTTGGCATCATTTTCAGCCATTTCATATTTATGTGCAGTTTGTAATAGTAGTCGCTTTAGTGCCACTTCCTTACTCATACCAAGGACGGAATCATAGGGTCCTGTCATGCCAACATCAGAAATATATGCCGTACCTCGGGGCAAAATGGTTGCATCCGCTGTTTGTATATGCGTATGGGTACCTAATACAGCGCTCGCTCTGCCATCCAAATGCCAACCCATGGAAACTTTCTCGGCAGTTGCATCTGCATGAAAATCAACAATTATGACGGGAGTTCTCTCACGCAATTTTGCAATGGCATGATCTGCTCCACGGAATGGACAGTCTATGCTTTGCATATAAGTTCTGCCTTGCAATTGCAACACTCCAATGGCAGGTAGATTGGGCAATTCCAATATTGTCATCCCCTTCCCAGCATTTCCAGGAGGATAATTATATGGTCTTAATACCATGGGATTCGTTGCCAAAAGGGGTCTGGATAGCCAATTTTCCCAAATATGATTTCCTGTTGTGATGACATGAGCACCCAAAGCAAATAACTCATTTGCTTCCTTCTCTGTGACACCTTTGCCATTGCAGATATTCTCTCCATTGAGAATAACGATATCTGCCTGATGTTTTTCAATGAAGCTTTTAAGAAATAATCGAATGGCATTCATGCCGGGATTCCCGACAATATCGCCAATGAAGAGTACGGTTAGTGTTTTAGACATATTAGGAAAGTAAGATGTGAGATAGTGTAAATTACGGAATTGAATTTCATAACCATTCCAATTTCAATAAGTCGATATCTTTGCCAGACAAAGGAGCGTAATAATTGACACATCGCATTTCAATTCTCTATTTATTGATAACTGCCATTCTGTGGAG
>JBIKKD010000265.1:0-2565 GCA_044360565.1 Kapaibacterium sp. (SeqCode) | reverse complement strand
ATAGCCAGAGCACAGAAAAAAGCCAAATGGGCATTTGGAGAGATTTTGGCTTTGGATACTATCAGAAGGCTATATCATAAAGATTATACAACGCTCTATGGTTCAACAGCAGGAGCATTTGGTTGGAGTCAATTTCTTCCTTCAAGCTATGTGAGATGGTCAGTGGATGGTGATACCGATGGTGATAGAGATTTGTTTTCAAGTCATGATGCCATTCATAGCATTGCGAATTATCTGAAAACAAATGGTTGGGGACCTGATGTGAAGGATCATGAAAAAGCGGTGTATCACTATAATAATAGCAATGATTATGTGAATGCCGTTTTGACTCTCGCACGCAAGATTAAAGAAGGTTTATAAAATGTCAGAACTTATTCCCATTCCTGATAATTGGAAAAGAATTAGCAATCAAGTAGCAGAAAGTGCGATTGCTTGTGGAAGGGATCCGGATTCTGTTACAATAGTGGCAGTCTCAAAAATGCATCCCCTTGGTGCCGTGAAAGTAGCTTGGGAAGCGGGAGCCAAGGTTTTTGGAGAAAATTACGCACAAGAGTTTCGAGATAAAATCAGAGAATCAGAAGAGTTGAATTTCGCTCCGGAATGGCATTTCATCGGAGCATTGCAATCAAATAAAGTAAAGTATATCATTCCTCATGCGGCAATGATACATTCTTGCTCGAGCCAATCTGTTGCTGAAGAAATCAATAGATTATCTGAAAAAGCGGGAGTACGAACTGATATATTAATTCAAGTAAATACTTCAGGTGAGCTTTCTAAATCTGGAATTCAGCCCGATGAAATACAAGAGTATCTAGAAAGAATTGTTAGTTTGGAATCTCTGCATTTGCGTGGATTAATGACGATCCCAACAGCAACTGATGATACAAAACAACTGATCAAGGAATTCACTCTCCTCCGTTCAATTCATGAATTAGTGAAGTCATATGTCCCCGAACCTCAAGATTGGAATGTGCTTTCAATGGGGATGAGCGATGATTTTTCAATTGCCATTCAGGAAGGTGCAACGCATGTGAGAATTGGAACCGCAATCTTCGGAGCTCGCTCATATTAATTCAATTCTTTGAGCAAAGACCAAAGCGCATGATATGGGGAATCATGTTCCAAAGCTGTCGGTGCTCCCAAAATGATGCATTGTTTTCGTGCTCTTGTCAATGCAACATTCAATTTCCTATCAATGATCTCTCCATTTATTTCTGTTCGAGATTCAATCCCTTTCATATGATGCCCGCTGTGAATCGCAAGTGAGATGATGATAAGATCTCTTTCGCTTCCCTGAAATCGCTCAACTGTATCTACGGTGATGGAATCCTTCGCATGATCGGGTATTAGCGATTGAATGAGAGCAATTTGTGATCGAAAAGGCGTGATGATTCCTATAGAATGTGTCTTTCCTTGATTAAATGCTTCCATTGCAAGTTCTACCGCTAACTTTGCTTCTGCTTTATGTATCTTGAATTGATGTTCTGGATGAGTTGCAATCCATGTCAATCGAGGATATGCTGGAAGAGGAATATCTTCCTGCGTACTTTGCCATATATTCATGATTCCAAGTTTATCATCATAATTCATCTTGCTGACAACTCTTGAAATGTCTTCATGCATCCTCGCTTGCTTGGTCAGCATACCATAGGCATGAATATCGCCATGTTGAATGCAGAGTCTTAATAAGCGCTCGAATAATGACATTCTAAAATCTGTCAATCCAACTTCTTCAAAGAGTGGATGATTCACCTTGGTGCCTTGCAAGTCCTGTGTTATCACCGCTGGCAATTGTCTCTCATCCCCAATCAAAATGAATCTATTGGCATGTGTCAATAATCCTGATAAATGAGGTTCAAGCAATTGTGATGCTTCATCAATTATCATGGTAGTTGATTCAAACCATGAATGAATCTCCGAATGGGTATGCAATGTTGAAACCGTTGAAATGATGATTCGATTTGAGAATAAATAAGTGCGAAGTTCTTCCAGTGATAACTTTTCTGAATATGCCTGAAGTGATTCTTCCGGGAAAGAAGTTGACTGCTTGCTACCAAGTCTGAGAAAAGGAATGCCTAGTTTGTTTACAACAGCACATAATTCATCAACCGCTCGATTGGTGAATGCACAGAGCATGATCTTCTCATCAGGATTCTGATGAAGGACATCAATGATTGAATATATGAGCGCTGATGTTTTGCCTGTGCCGGGGGGACCCTGCACAAGGAAATAATCTTGAGTTGCCAGTATTTTTTTAAGTAATTCTCTTTGCGTATCATGTAAGAAATCAGGCAATTGACCTGTATAAGGTTCTGCTTTTCTGGGTCTTTTATACCCCAAAATCAATGCTCTTTTTTCATCAGTGGTACGAATGAAATCACCCATTGATCTGAGTGTACCCGTGAACAGTGATTCATTCCCGCCATCTGACTCAATGCACCATTCAGTTTCCGGATTCAAGAAATGATCTTTGAAGGCATATTTGTTTCGAAGACTTACGATGAGTGAATCCTGCTGAATGTCTTTGATGACTGCTTTATGTATATGACCCTGTAAATCACCTTG
>JBIKKD010000264.1:0-2574 GCA_044360565.1 Kapaibacterium sp. (SeqCode) | reverse complement strand
GAAACAGGCAAGAGTGGAGACCATCATAAAAGTGTTCACTGCATTAAATGCACGACTGCACTTCACAGTGGAAATGCTATAATCTGTACTTAGGGTTTATCCAATAACATACTGAGTACTGAATGCATTGTTTCACGCATTTCTTTTCTGTGTACGATCATATCCAGAAATCCATGTTCGAGCAAAAACTCTGAACGCTGGAAACCTTCGGGTAATTTTTTGCGAATGGTTTGTTCGACCACGCGGGGTCCGGCAAAACCAATGAGTGCTTTCGGTTCTGCGATGATCAAATCTCCGAGCATAGCATAAGAAGCGCTCACTCCACCCGTGGTTGGATCCGTGATCACGGAAATAAAAGGCAATTTATGTTCGGCTAGTTCACTCAATACCGCACTTGTCTTGGCCATTTGCATGAGTGATAATGCCGCTTCCTGCATCCGCGCTCCACCTGAAGTGGAAATCACGATGAATGGCATCCGTTCCTTGATTGCTCTTTTTGCCGCGCGATAGAACTTTTCACCGACCACAGAACCCATGCTACCACCCACAAAACCAAAATTCATACAGGCAAAAGAGATGCGTCGACCATGAATATTTCCATAACCGATGGTGAGGGCATCATGCAATTCAGAGCGTTTTTTTGCATCACGCAATCTATCCACATAGGGCTTTGTATCAACAAATTTCAATGGATCCGTTGAAGTAACATTGATGTCTGTTTCAGTGAAGCTTCCTTCATCGAAGAGAATATCAACATATTCCTTGACCGTGATTCGAAAATGATGATCGCATTTGTTGCATGTATAGAATTGCTCTTCGAATTGCTTGCGATAGATCATGTCATTGCAGGAAGGACATTTCACAAAGAGTCCGTCGGGCATATCCCTTTGCTCAGTCTGCTCGATATTCTTCTTGGAACGCAAAAACCATGACATAACTATTCTCTCTTCTATTGATTATCTAATTTCAACTTCAACGGCATCTTCGCCGTAAATTTCCTTAAAACGCTCATCAGTGATCTCTTTTGGATCTCCATCGAATACGATTATTCCATCCTTAAGTGCAATTGCTCTCGTAGCATATCTTCTCACAAGACTCATGAAATGCAAATTGCAGAGCACTGTCTTTCCAAGTTTTTTATTGATTGCCTCAAGATAATTCATCACGGAATGCGATGTTGCAGGATCCAAACTCGCGACGGGTTCATCCGCCAAAATTATGGAAGGATCTTGCATCAATGCTCTTGCAATGGCAACGCGTTGTTGCTGTCCGCCACTCAATGCATCAGCACGCATATTTGCTTTCTCAGCGATACCTACGATTTCAAGATTTCTTATCGCTCTTGCGCGATCTTCATCAGAAAATTGACCAAGTATCGAACGCCAAATGGAAGCGCTTCCAAGCATTCCACTCAGCACATTGTCCAAAACAGAACGCCTTTTCACCAAATTGAAATGCTGAAAAATCATTCCACATTCTTTGCGATGTTTACGCAATTCCTCGCCTTGCAATCCGGTGATGTCTTTTCCATGAAACAATATCTTGCCGGATGTGATTTCATGCATGCGATTGATGCATCTCAGCAAAGTGGATTTACCGCTTCCGCTCAAACCAATGATGGCAACGAATTCACCTTCAGCAACATCAAAAGAAATATCTTTTAATGCTGTATGACCATTCGGATAGGTCTTGACGATATGTTGAATGGAAAGCAGAATGGGATTCACCTGTGTCTACAATAACAGGTGGCAAAATTACGATTTTTTTTTCAGCTTGTCCCATGCCATTGGTTTTATGGCAATGCTCTCATGCAAATACCGTAACATTGCAGCATTGCAGCAAAAATTTCGATTGCATTCATGGCAATCAACCTCATTAAAGCCCATGTCTTCCACGGAAACACTTAGTCAAAAAGCCATCTTTCGTTTTTGGTATCCATTATCTGCCACATGGCTCATGATGGCAGCCGAAGGACCTTTATTGACATCCATGATTGCCCGTTTGGATGACCCCAAACATAATCTCGCTGCTTATGGAGTGGCCACAGCAATTGCAATGATCATTGAATCTCCGATCATCATGATGCTCAGCGCATCGATTGCACTCGTGAGAGATTCCGCATCGTATCATGCTCTTCGTGGTTTCATCATCAAATTGAATATTCTTGTGACCGTGGGCATGCTTCTCACTCTGATTCCACCGATATTCAATGTACTTGCCTTTTCTCTTTTGAATTTATCGCCCGATGTTGGCGAATTGATGTATGGATGTCTTGCCGCAATGGTCTTTTGGCCCGCCGCAATCGGCTTTAGAAGATTTTGGCAAGGACTTCTGATAAGGGCACATCAAACTCGGAAAGTGGCGATTGGAACGGTGGTCCGATTACTAACAATGTTTCTAACAGCCATCACGCTTGTGAATTTCTCTGATTTTCCGGGCACTTTAATTGGTGGAATTTCACTTACGGTCGGTGTGATTTGCGAGTCCATTGCAACACGCATCATGGCTCATGAGACAATTCAGGCAATCAAGAATGAGCCGGAACATTTTACAGAAGCCTCGCTTACGAATCGG
>JBIKKD010000053.1:0-8296 GCA_044360565.1 Kapaibacterium sp. (SeqCode) | reverse complement strand
CATTCTACACTTGCATACCCATATGCCATATGTCATGAATCATGATATGTGGCCTCATGGTTCAGTGTGGCTTTCTGAGGTTGTGTTTGAATCATATCTTCCCATTCTTGAAATCATTCAAAATCTTCAGCGAGAAGGAATCAGGCCTTCCATTTCATTTGATTTTTCACCTGTTCTACTTGAACAACTTTCACATGCCAATGCATTCAGTATATTTACAAAATATGCTAAAAAGCAGATTGTACAATCCGAGAAAGATCTTCATAAATTTTCAAAAATTCCTGAAGCGGTCCATAATATTCCAATGGGTGAATATTGGAAGTCAATTTATGAAGAAGGATTGCAAACTCTTCATGAAATGAAGGATGGTTCCATCATTGAGCGATTTCAAAATGCAGAGCAAGATGGATTGATTGAAATCATGACTTGCGGATTGACGCATGCCTATTTGCCACTGCTTGACTTTGAACAATCCACTCGGATGCAAATTGCATGTTCTGTGATGATGCATGAGCATTACTTTGCTCATAAACCACGAGCAATGTTTTTGCCGGAATGTGGTTATGCACCAAAGTTGAAAGGAGAAAATGGTGAGTATTACTTGGAGGACATTATTCTTGAACAATCAATCAACATGATTGTACTGGATCAACAACATTCGATGAAATATCTAGTAAGTGAACATCATGCTGTCAAAAAATTACCGGAGTCACTCAGACTTCTGTCTCAAGTAAGATTACAAAAGACTAATAAAAATCAATCTCTCAAAGTTCTTATCAGACATAAATCAGCTTCTGATAAGGTGTGGTCTGAAAGAAGCGGTTATCCAAGTCATTCGGCATATCTTGATTTTCACAAAAGAGAATATGATTCCACGCTCAGATATTGGAAAGTGACCAATCACCGGGAATATCACCAAGAAAAATATCCATATGTGATGGCTGATGCCAAAAAACAAGCACTACTCGATGCGAAAGAGTATGTGGAGTATCTGGAGAAACTTGCTTTGTCATATATAGAACAAGTGAATGAAACAGGAGTGATATGCCTAGCATTCGACACTGAGTTATTTGGTCATTGGTGGTTTGAAGGACCCGAATTCCTTTCCAACTTCATTCGTGAAATGAATCAGTCAGATATACTTTCATTGAAACTCCCATCGGAGATTCTATGGAATGATTCGATACACACTGTGCAATGTTCTGCGGGATCTTGGGGAATGAATGGAACAGATGAAACATGGAAAAATGAAAGTACGATGTGGTTGCTGGACATTATTCATAATGCGGAACAGCACTTTGAGGAAAGAGTAAATAGTATTGATATCAATGATCAATTACAAAAAAGAATCATGGATCAGGCATTGAGAGAACTTCTGCTCATGCAGGCTTCAGATTGGCCATTTCTCATTACAAAGAATCAAGCTTCGGATTATGCAAAAGATAGATTCATGCAGCATCATGCATGTTTTACAACATTGTTAGCTTTTTTTGATGTCATCAAGTCAGGTAAGCAATTAACAAATGATCAAAAAAACGCGCTTGCCGGTATTGAACAAGTTGATGATATTTTTCAAACAATTGACATCTATCAATGGAGAAATCATTCTGCATGAAATCTTCGAATTCCGGCAGAATATGTGGCAAGTACATTTGTTTTCTTGATTGCATCAACAGGACAAGACACAATGTCTGTATCAAGAATGGTGATATCAGCATCAAATTTGATTGCCAATGCTCCTCTTCTATATTCCAATCCTGATGCTTCATGTGCCCAAGCAGTATAACTCAATAATGCCTCTTTTTGCGTGATGATTTCTTCCGGCATCCATGCTTCCTTTTCCTGCATTGGAATTCTTCTGCAATATGCATCAATTCCCAATAGAGGATTTGCAGATTCAATTGGGAAATCTGAACTGCCGGCCGGTTTTAATCCATGATCTATCAAACTCCTCCAAGGATATGCAATACTTTCGCGATTACCCAATCGAACTTTGGCCATGTTTGCATCACTAATGCAATGAATGGATTGAGGAATTGATTTGATATCATAATGATGCATTCTCTCGATATCAAATTCTTTCATTATTTGATTATGCTCAATTCTCAAAATTGTATGATCATCCGCAATTCCTTCCATTCGCAATTGTTGATAGGCATTCATGACAAGCTGATTCGCCTTATCACCAATCGCATGTGTTGCAATGGAAAAACCTTCTTCAATACCGAGTTTCGCTTTTTCATATAGCGTGTTTTCATCCATTAGAATTAGACCATGATGATCTGCATCTGCATAGGGTTCAATCATTGCCGCGCCACGAGATCCAAGAGCACCATCGGCAAAAAACTTCAATCCCGCTATGCGCATGAATTCACCTACTGCAGGCAAACATCCATGTTTGATCCATTCATCATTCTGTGCCTTCACATACGATTGAATGCGAATCGGTAATGCTCCAGATTCAGCTAATTCAAGAAAGACAGGAAGATATTCAGGATTAACATCCATATCATGCACTTCGGTGATTCCAAAAGCAGAACATGCCTTTGAAGCCGTAATGATATTCTCTCTGATCTGTGCTTGAGTCAAAGCGGGAATATGCATTGAAATGAGATCCATCGCATTGTCTATGAAAATGCCACTTGGATTTCCATGTTCATCCTTAAGAATAGTCCCACCATCCGGATCAGGTGTTCGGGCATCAATTCCGGCAATCTGCATTCCTTTTGTATTGACCCAAGCTGAATGTCCATCTGCTCTACGAAGATATACGGGAATATCGGGGAAAACCTCATCAAGATCCTGAGCCGTGGGATATGTTTTATCAGTCCATAATTCCTGATTCCAACCCATGCCATAGAGCCAATCTCCTCGAAGCGTTGAATGATTCTTGCATGTATTCAGAATCTCTTCTTTTGAAGAAAGTGAATATAACATTAAGCCATTCAGTAATTCACCAAGCGCATGTAAATGACAATGCGCGTCCACGAAACCGGGAACTGCATATGCACCTGGATATTCATGTCTGCCTTGTTCGGAGATGATGATTACTCCATTTGGATATGGTTCTATGCCGACAATCCGGCCTCTTTCTATCGTGATGATTGCTTGGATTGGATTCATTGTATGTTCGAGATAATAAAAAGCCGGTTATCGATGGAGCAAAGTCCTTCCATAACCGGCAAAAGTTAGATTGTGATGATTAATTTCTTCTTCTGCTCGGATCAATTTCATCCAAATAGGAAACCTTTGCAACCAATTGCTCTTCGGTTTCTACATTGTCTGCATCGGGCAAACAGCAATCCACAGGGCAAACCGCCGCGCATTGAGGTTCATCATGAAATGTTTTGCATTCCGTACATTTATCGGGAACGATGAAATAAAAATCCGGTTTCCAAAAATCACCTTTGAAGCTTCCCGGTGAAGTTGAATCTTCATATTGATTCTCACCGAGCGTCCACACTGAACCGCCTTCATAAATGGCATTGTTCGGACATTCCGGTTCGCATGCACCGCAATTGATGCAATCATCGGAATTTATATAAATAGCCATGTTATTCCTCTTCTTTTATAGTCTGATTAAAATGGTACATCGTCATAATCACCACCGCTTGCAGGTGGTTCTTGTCCATAATTAGGCTGTTGGGGCGCTGAATTACCACCGGATTGACGGTCGATTCTCCATGCATTGATATTGGTGATATAGACCTGACGTCCATCTTTTGTATTCACCAATTTACCTCGAAGATCAAAGGAGACTTTCACTTGATCGCCTTTATTCATGGAATCGAGTAAATCGCATTTGTCTTGAACGGCTTGCATTTTGATATACTCATTATACATTCCGCTTGTTGTTTCGACCACAAATTCTCTTTTTTTGAATGTGTCTGTGATCTGTTGGGTGTCGAAGATTTCAAATAATCTTCCTTGCAATTCATAAGCCATTATGGACCTTATAGATTATCGTTTATCAATGATGATCAAAAATTTAGAATTCCAAAACTTGGCCGGATCGATGATTGACATTCCACCGGATACTTTTTCAAGGAGTTTCGGATTATGAGAAGATATAATCTGAAATTTATCGGGAACCGGAAGCATGCGCACGGAGCGAGCATCTATGCGAATAAAGTCCTGTTCATTTAAATTTCTTCCGGGAACAAAAGTTCCGCCAATTCCAAGAAATCCATTACCTTCTTCGATGATGATTCCTCTGTCTTCGAGATCTTTCGCTTTGCCAATGATATAATAGTAAGTGCTTCTTTCAACTTCAATACGCTCTTTTTCGCCTGCAATTTGATTTGCTTGTTCTTTGAATTGATCACGGCTCTGAGAAATAATGCCTGCATCCGCTTTGAGTTGTTCAATCTCTGTGTCTTTGGATAGCATTTGCTCTTTCATTGCAGTGACATTTCTTTCCAATTCAGCAATTTTCTTTGTTAATGCATCTGCATTGCTTTGCATTTGCTTAATCTTTGCACTACTAGCTTTGATGATTTTCTGAGAAGCGGTCAATGAGTCCGATAGACCTCGAATCTTTTCAAGAATTCTTGTTCTTTCCTCACCGGAAGCTGATTTAACTTCTTCCATAGCTGAATAAATCTCATTGATGAAGCCAGAAGTTTGCATCAATTCAGACATCAATCTATCTTTTTCCAATGACAAGGCTTCCAATTCAGCATTTTCAGCAATCAATTGTTCCATTGATTTTCCCTCATAGGTCAATGGAGTGTCTTCCTTTTTATCGCAGGAGGACAATGCCAGACCAAGAATCACAATACAAACTATTTGAATCGGAAGCTTAGCTGAACCAAGTAATGTTGAGATCATGGTAAATCCATGAAAATGGTATGGATAGTAAATTATCTTGAATGCAATTTACAGATTTGAAGTAAAAGAATGGCACCTCAAATCCTGTGAAATTTCACTTAAGAATGGAATATTGACAGTGGATCTTTGAGCATGGCTTCGAGTGCGGGTATATCTTTCGCACCTGCAGTTGCCATATGTGGCTTTCCGCCACCTCCTCCACCAAGTTTTTTGGCTATCATTCCTACCAATTGTCCGGCAGGACGCTCTTTGGCTATATCATCGGTTGCGATGCAAACCAATGAAATTTTGTCGTCCTGTACAGATGCTATAAGTCCAAGGCCTTGAATATTCAAAGTTGAGCGGAGTGAATCACCCAATTGTTTAGCTTCATCCATTGATAGACCATCAGCTCGCATTGACACAAATCTTATGGTGGTTTCAGGAAGGATGACAGCAGATTCAATAACGGATTGCAGCTGAGACGATAAATCACCAACCTTCAAACCTGATAATTCCTTTTCGAGGGATTTGATTTGATCTTGAGCATTCTGAATCGTTTTGTCCTTTTTGTCCAATTCACTTCGAAGCCCTTGAATATATGTTTCAATGCCAAATGAAGTGATTGCTTCTATTCTGCGAATTCCTGATGCAACCGAACTTTCGCCAAGGATATGGAAATAGCCAATATCAGCGGTATTGTCCACATGCGTTCCACCACAGAATTCCGATGAGAATTGTTCATCTATGGTCACCACTCTGACCTTGTCGCCATATTTGTCGCCAAAAAACATCTTCACGCCCGGAATTGCTCTGGCTTCTTCAATGTGTAATTCGCGTGTCAATACTTCAATTCTCTCGCGAATCTTTTCATTGACGATTGCTTGGATATCGGCAATTTCTTCCGGACTTACTTTTTGAATATGGGAAAAGTCGAAGCGCAAAGCATCGGGCCCGACAAATGAGCCGGATTGTTGAACATGAGTTCCCAATACTCTTCGAAGTGCTTCATGCAAAAGATGCGTTGCGGAATGGTTCTTCTGAATATCCCATCTGCGCTCTCTATTCACTGCCAGATGTGCTGAACTTCCCGGTTGTGCCATCACCTCTTTGTCAACGAAGTGTACGAAAGCGGATCCGGATTTTCTCACATCATTCACATGATAGGAAATATTGTCAATTACTATAATGCCGGTATCTGAAACCTGACCACCCATTTCTGCATAAAATGGTGTGACATTGGTAATGATTGAGTTCTGTTCCGCAAGTTGAACTTCTGCATCTGTTGTGAGTTCTTTCCAACCACGAAATTCAGTTTGATAATCATGTTGCAGTGATTCAACTTCTTGCACGATGTTTTTACGAGCACTTCTCGAGCGATTTCTCTGCTCATCCATGAGAGTAGTAAAGCCTAATGAATCGACTGTGAGACCGCGCTCTCTAGCTAGTAATTCCGTGAGATCGGCAGGGAAGCCGAATGTGTCATAGAGTAGAAATGCATCTGCGCCTGAAACAATTGTTGCGTTCTCTTGTTTCATGGATTCATGGATATGTTCAAAACGCTCTAGCCCACGCTCAAGAGTTTGAAGAAAACTCTCTTCTTCGGCTTTGATCACTCTTTTGACATGATCGAGATTGATTGTTACTTCCGGGAAGACATCGCCCATGGTTTGTGATAAGATATCGGGCAATTGATATAACATCGGTCCTCTAAAGCCAAGATTGCGAGCATATCTGCAGGCTCTTCTAAGAATGCGTCTCAAGACATATCCTCTGCCTTCATTGCCGGGCATTGCGCCATCTGCAATTGAGAATACCAAAGTACGAATATGGTCCGCGATGACTCGCATTGCAATGCCGTCTTTATTGTCAAGAGCGCCGGAATATGACTTCTTGCTCAGTCTTGAAATCTCATTGATGATAGGTGTGAAAACATCGGTGTCATAATTCGAATCCACCTCTTGCATGACCGCACAAATGCGCTCAAATCCCATTCCTGTATCAACATGTTTTTGTGCTAAATCTTCAAGCGTACCATCACTTTTACGATTATACTGCATGAAAACCAGATTCCAGATTTCCATGACTTCAGGCACACCAACATTCACAAGAGGTCCGCCGGTCAAATCGGGAGTGCGGTCGAAATGGATTTCCGAGCATGGACCACATGGACCTGTATCACCCATTTCCCAAAAATTGTCTTTCTCATCAAATCGGTGAATCTGACTCTCAGGTAAATATGCTTTCCATAATTCGAATGCTTCATCATCGGTGCGAAATACAGTCGCATGTAAACGTTCTTTAGGTAATTTCCATCGCTCTGTGAGCAATTCCCAAGCAAATGCAATCGCATCTTTTTTGTAATAATCGCCAAAACTCCAATTGCCAAGCATTTCGAATAAGGTATGATGATAGGTATCATATCCAACTTCTTCGAGATCATTGTGTTTGCCTGAAACTCGAATGCATTTTTGCGTATCGGCACATCTTGTGTATTCTCTTTTGCCTTGACCAAGGAATATATCTTTGAATTGATTCATCCCGGCATTCGTGAATAATAGCGTTGGGTCGCCATGTGGAATGACAGGCGCACTGGGTACGATTGTATGTCCCTTTGAAGCAAAAAAATCTAAAAAGGAAGCTCTTATTTCGCGTGAGGTCATGACTTTTACAGTGATTTATAATGAATGCTGCAAAAATACGGTTTTTTTTGAGAGCTTGGATTGGATGTGGATAGCTGATTATACTCTTTGCATGGGTGTTTTGATCATGGTTCGAACCAAGCGGGATTTCAGTCTTTTGGCATTGAAATATTCCGCAATTCCATGATTTTTAAGAGGATATTGATTTGTTTCGCTTTCAATCATATAGCGATAGTAAAAGGGACCAAATTCGAGAGCATGAGCATGACTGATGCGAATATTCAATTCTTCGCCATCAATCGTACCTTGGATATTGATTGAAGTTGCTATGCGCATCAATGAAGAAGTGAGTTTGACATTCTCAAGTTGAATGCGGCACTGTTCAATTTTCTTGATACCATGAACAGAATCGGCAATGAAACCAATGCTCAATTCCTCGTTTTCATGAGACATTGGATAGTGATAATAAATGATGGTTTGATCATTGTCGATATGGCAACGACCCCAATACCAATCATCATAATCAGCATATAATGCATCTGTTCCGGAATTACAGTCATGATATCCATGTCCATCAAATGTCCATTCAGAATATATGTCATCATATTGGAAAAGCGAGAGACTCCCTTCAACCTTGCATTGTGGTGCAATCAAACGCCAGCAGTGATTTCCCTCGCCATCTTCGAAAGTATGTTCTTGTTCTTGTGAATTGTGAAAGGTCAATTCACCATGAATGGAGTTAACAGAATCAGGATACTCTGTATCAATACCAATTGTATATGAATCACCACTTTTCCGGAATGTCATACCACCCATTCGAATATGCAGTTCATCTTGATGTGTAA
>JBIKKD010000263.1:0-2577 GCA_044360565.1 Kapaibacterium sp. (SeqCode) | reverse complement strand
GCATTGAATAAATGGCTTCTCTTTGTTGATTCATCACATTGTCATATTCTATCAAGCGCTTGCGAATAGCAAAGTTGTTTTCTTCTACTTTCTTCTGTGCTTTCTCTACGGATTTTGTGACCATACCAGCTTGGATTGGTTCACCTTCAGGTACTTTGAATGTCTGCATTACAGATGCAATGCGCTCACCACCGAAGAGGCGCATGAGATTATCTTCAAGAGAGAGAAAGAATTGCGAAGAACCGGGATCGCCTTGACGGCCGGCACGACCTCTCAGCTGTCTATCGATACGGCGTGCATCATGTCTTTCCGTACCAATGATTGCCAAACCACCTGCGGCTTTCACTTCATCATCAAGCTTAATGTCGGTACCACGACCGGCCATATTTGTAGCAATCGTGACTTTTCCTTTTCTTCCTGCCTCGGCAACGATTTCAGCTTCATGCTGATGCTGTTTTGCATTCAATACGCGATGCTCGATATTGAGTCTTTTGAGCATTTTAGAAAGAACTTCAGACACTTCAACGCTGGTTGTTCCAACAAGTACTGCTCTGCCTTCTGTCACAAGCTTTTGTACTTCATCGGCAACTGCATTGAACTTTTCTTTTTTCGTCTTGAAAATCAAATCATCAAGATCTTTGCGGACGATTGCACGATTGGTTGGAATGACCACAACATCGAGATTGTAGATTTTGTCGAATTCACCTGCTTCCGTTTCCGCAGTACCGGTCATGCCGGCGAGTTTGCGATATAAGCGGAAATAATTTTGCAGTGTGATTGTGGCATACGTTTGCGTGTCGGCTTCAACAGCAACGCCTTCTTTTGCTTCAATCGCTTGATGAAGACCATCAGAATAGCGTCGGCCATCGAGGATACGACCCGTGAATTCATCGACGATTTTGATTTTTCCGCCATCAACAACATATTCCACATCACGATCATAGAGTGAATAAGCGCGAAGCAATTGATGTACAGTGTGAATGATATCACTACGCATGGAATAGCGTCTGATCAATTCATCTTTTTGAGCTTGCTTCTCATCTGCTGTGAGTCCTGATGTTCCTTCCACCATGCTGAGTTCGCCGGTGATATCAGGAATGATGAACATTTCAGGATCTTCGCCAACTTTTGTGAGTAATTCGCGACCTTTTTCCGTGATGTCTATCTGATGATTCTTCTCATCGATGGTATAGAAAATTTCTTCATCGATGATGGACATCTTTGTGCCTTGCTCGCGGAGATATTCGAGCTCTGTATCTCGCATGAGCTTTTGATATTCGGGCTCTTGCAAAAGCTTGGATAATTTCTTCTGCTTAGGCATTCCACGATAAGCGCGAAGTAAACTAACACCTGCTTGTATTTTACTTTCTTTGTCATTTTTCTGAAGAAGTTTTTCGGCATCATTCACAATGGTATTGATGAGTCTGTTTTGTGAATCGACGAGTCTTCGAACGCGAGGATTTAATTGATCATATTGTTGATCATTGGAATGGCTCACCGGACCAGAAATGATGAGTGGTGTTCTTGCTTCGTCGATCAATACGGAGTCCACCTCATCCACGATTGCGAAGAAGTGAGGTCTTTGCACCATGTCTTCGGCTTCATTCACCATATTGTCACGGAGATAGTCAAAGCCGAATTCATTATTCGTTCCATATGTGATATCGGCCGCATATTCATGATGTCTTTGATGCGGTTGCATATTGGATTGAATACATCCGATCTTTATATCGAGGAAATCAAAAACGGGTTTCATCCATTCACTATCTCGGCGTGCGAGATAATCATTGACAGTAACGAGATGTACACCTTTGCCTGAAAGCGCATTGAGATACATCGGTGATACAGCAACCAATGTTTTTCCTTCACCCGTTGCCATCTCGGAAATCTTTCCTTGGTGAATCACGATTCCACCGATGAGCTGAACATCATAGGGAATCATTGCCCAAACATGATGTTGTCCTACGACTTCATAGGAATGTTTTCTTTCGGTGAGGCGGCGACAGGTTTCTTTCACCACGGCGAATGCTTCAGGAAGAATTTCATCTAATGCATCTTGAATGATTTCATATTCTTCATTGCCGATTTCTTTTATCCTATCATGAATCTTCGTATTCTCATCATGATTCGAATCTTGACTTGTCAATTGCTCGCGCAATTCAGCCAACTCTTCCTGAAGGGTGGCAGTGCGAGATTGAATCAATGCTTTGAATTCATGTGTTTTGGATCTGAGCTGTTCATCGGTTAGAGATGAGAGGCGTGCATATTCTTCATTGATTTGCAGTACGGTCGGCTTGAGGGATTGAACATCCTTATCATGCTTTGTACCACCGAATATCTTCTTGAGAATTGAAATCATTGAGTGAAAATCCCGATACTTATGAACGATCCGGAATGTAAGAATACATTCTCCGAGGCTCAAAATTAGCCTATTTTTCTATTTGCCGGCACAATTAGACGCAAGATGGGGAATACTATTTACCATGCCGAACAATTACGGGGCAAATATCGTGTGTGAACTTCGGTATATTTGCACATAACTTTTCCACAGGATCATCATGAAGATTGCAGTCACCG
>JBIKKD010000262.1:0-2598 GCA_044360565.1 Kapaibacterium sp. (SeqCode) | reverse complement strand
GAGCATTCCGCACAGTGGCAACATGATCGATATTTACAGCCAAATGAATCATTGTTTTTTTACTCAAGTGAGCGGGCTTTGACGCATGTATGGTAAGGATAGTGTGTCAATACAAGAAAAAGGGAGATATCATCAGTGTGACATCTCCCTTTAATTACGAACTCCCCTTCACTTATTCTTTATTCAAGAATGGCACAGTGACTGATTTTCCATCATCTGTTGTCAGCATGACATAGAGCATGCCCTTCTGCAGACCACTTAGTGGAAGCTGTTCGCTGTGTTCTCCAAATGAATATCCTTTTTTCGGCAAGTTTCTGAGTGATCTTCCGACTTCATCATAGATTCGTATGCTTACATTCTCAGGACTGTCTAATTTGAATGAAACCATTAAATAATCGCCTTCCTTCTTGGTGAATGGAAGAATATTTGCTCTGAAATCATTGGAATTGCTAATGACATATCCTTCATTAATTATATAACCGTCTTGAACCGGAACGGTGCGCATAATTCTTGCGCTATTTCGAAGTTGCACTTCTCCTCTTACTTCAGTGGTATCGCGCATTCCGATTCTTGAGGCATATCGTACACGAAGCAATTCACCATCTTTGTCAAACCCATTTGGAGCATCTATCAATGCATAAATTGAACGGTCTGTAATTCTTTTCGTGATGATTTTTGCTTGTTTTCCAATGGTTTCATCAGGAACGACGAACACATCAATTGGCTTTACAAATGCACCATTCAGAGATATATCCACTTCATACCTGGATCCGCCCCAATCTGATGTATTATCATTTGTTCGAAGCACGAAGACAGCGGTATCAAGCATTGTCGCTTTGATTGGGTTCTTGATTTCCTTCCAACTATGGTATCTAGGATCCTTCATACTTAATTGCTTTCTGCCAATCGTTGAAAAACCTGTATTTGAAGATGCTATGATTCTTGCATTGGGCATATCATTGTCGCAGAAACTGGATGGGCCCGGATCACAGAAGAACATCTTCCATGCACCTTCATCCGCTTTGATTGCAAATTCATAGATGGTATGTGGTTTAGGATCACGAGCAGAAATATCCATTCCGAATTTGCCACCCTTGACGATACTCGTGTCACTCGAAACATCATTACCATTCAGGAATACTCGAATTCCTTTGCGGATATTATGATATACATATATTCCCCAATGTTGTTTTCCGCCACCTGTTGTCAATTCAAAAAGATTATAGCAATTTTCTTTATCGGGTTCTTCGCTTCCGAGCACCCAATCATTGAGTATGTACAAAGTACCATCGCAATAATCTGCATAGAGATCGGAATATCTTCCACGAGCGGCTTTTACTTGTGACCACTCTTTTGTACTATCGGGGAAGCGCGTAAATTTTCCATCGACTTCATGCTTGGAAAGACAATTTGGATTTGCACCCACAGCGCCTGTTGCGCCAAATGAAGAGCCATTTGCACCAAGATTTCCTGCAATCACCATCGGCTCAGTGGCTAGTCCTGCAGCTCCTGCCAGAGGAACATAACGATCATCTTTTCGCAAAACGATTCCTGTATCATTCATTATTCCATGATAATAGGATGGATCTTTCACCAATGCATAACCGGTATCATTGCATTTCACCAAGGGTCCGAGACTTTGAATTGGGCTTGACAGAACGGGAATCATGAAATTCCCCGGTTTCACCTTCAAAGCATATTCATAGATTGTATGCTTATGTTCAAACAATGGCGATGAGGAAAAAGAATAAGCGCCACCAATCACAATATTTTTGTTTTGAGAAACCTCAATACCATTTCTTTTTACGGAGATTCCTCTCTTTTTATCATTATAAATGCGGATTTCCCATTGTTCTTCACCATTGCCTGAGGACATTTCAAAATATGCATAGCATGTTGATTGATCAGGCTCAATACTTGTCCAATCCCAATCATTGAGAAAATACATGATGCCGGATTGAGCGCAATAATCAACATAGATATTGGAGAAGCGTGTTTTCATTGGAGTGATATCGCTCCATTCGAATTTTCCACCTGCGACTTGACCTGAAAATTCACCATCAATCACATGCATTGGATTACAATTTGAATATGGCATATTTGAATGTCCTCCTGGTGGATTGTACACTACAGGTCCCCTTGGAAGACCTTTCGGGTTTTTTCCGGCTTCTACTGGTTTACCATATTGTTTTGATGGATCTGGTTCGCTTCCTGTTGGCAGATCTTGAACATCGCGATTTCCCGGAATGATGCTTATGGAAGTTTGACCGCTCGGTCCATCATCTAATGAATATTTTACTGTTTGACTTCCGTGCAAACCAATAAAGGGAATTTCAAATCTGATTTGAGTAGAAGATTCAGATTTGATATTTGCCTGAGTATTTCCGACCAGAATTTGGTGTTTTCTACCAAGTCCGGTTTGAAATTTCTCTCCATTCAGTGCAATGAGAGTCACGATATCACCGGCATAAGCAGTTGCAGGTGAAACAGTGATGGCGATTGTTTTTTGGGAAAATACAGGTGCCCATATCCCCAATACTCCGACCACGAATAGCAGTACGAATGTACGCATAGAAAGTACCCTAAGATGTTTTATAA